>NZ_JACNAC010000015.1:0-113363 GCF_017349775.1 Pseudomonas sp. GW460-12-10-14-TSB1 | reverse complement strand
GTTAACCGAGATGACCGGCTTTTCCAGTCGATAACCCCGACATTCCAGGTTCAAATCGGTGTTTTCCCGGCATTTGTGCCTAATCGTTCACAGGGCTGGCCGCCGCAGGGCCGCCCCGTATAATGCCGCCATCGCCACTGTATGGATTGACGGATTGCATATGACTGAACAGCACCCTATCGCGGTCCTGGGAGGCGGAAGTTTTGGTACCGCCGTGGCCAATCTGCTGGCCGAGAACGGTCATCGGGTGCGGCAGTGGATGCGTGACCCGGAGCAGGCGGAGGCCATTCGCATTCATCGCGAGAATCCGCGTTACCTCAAAGGCATCAAGATTCATCCGGCGGTGGAGCCGGTGACCGATCTGCTGGCCACCCTGAACGACAGTGACCTGTGTTTTGTCGCCTTGCCTTCCAGCGCCTTGCGCTCGGTGCTGGCGCCCCATGCGCAGCTGCTCGCCGGCAAGCTGCTGGTCAGCCTGACCAAGGGCATCGAGGCGCAGACCTTCAAGCTGATGAGCGAAATCCTCGAAGACATCGCCCCGCAAGCACGGATCGGTGTGCTGTCCGGGCCGAACCTGGCCCGTGAAGTGGCCGAACACGCCTTGACCGCTACCGTGGTCGCCAGCGAAGACGAAGAGCTCTGCCAGCGCGTGCAGGCGGCCCTGCATGGCCGTACCTTCCGCGTCTATGCCAGCGCCGACCGCTTCGGCGTCGAGCTGGGCGGGGCGTTGAAGAACGTCTACGCGATCATCGCCGGCATGGCGGTGGCGCTGGGCATGGGGGAAAACACCAAGAGCATGCTGATTACCCGGGCGCTGGCGGAAATGACCCGTTTTGCCGTCAGCCAGGGCGCCAACCCTATGACCTTCCTAGGTCTGGCGGGGGTCGGCGATCTGATCGTCACCTGCTCGTCGCCCAAGAGCCGCAACTATCAGGTCGGTTTCGCCCTAGGCGAGGGCCTGAGCCTGGAAGAGGCGGTGGACCGGCTCGGCGAGGTGGCCGAAGGCGTGAACACCCTCAAGGTACTCAAGGTCAAGGCACAGGAAGTGGGCGTATATATGCCGCTGGTGGCCGGATTACATGCCATCCTGTTTGAGGGGCGCACGCTGAATCAGGTCATCGAGTTGCTGATGCGTGGCGAGCCGAAAACCGATGTCGACTTTATTTCCACCAGTGGTTTCAACTGAGCAGGACAGGAGCGAGACATGAACGATACGAATTCCGAAGCCAAGTACGAATCCATCCTCCTGCGTGTGCTGTGGATGCTGGTGTTCGTGCTGGTCTGGCAAGTGGCGCAATTCATCCTCGGCGCGCTGGTGCTGGTGCAATTGATCTACCGGCTGATCTACGGCTCGCCGAGTGCCAGCCTGATGAACTTCGGCGACAGCCTGAGCCAGTTCCTGGCGCAGATCGGCCGTTTCGGCAGTTTTCACACCGACCAGAAACCCTGGCCGTTCGCCGACTGGCCGGCCCCGCGGGTCCCTGAAGGCGAAGCGCCGCATGTGGTGCCACCGGCGCCCCATCCGGTCCGTGACGAGGAGCCCAAGCTGTGAAGCTCTGGGTGTTGCGGCACGGTGAAGCCGAGCCCCATGCGCGCAGCGACGCCGAGCGCAACCTGACCGAGCATGGCCGCCAGGAAGCGCTGCGCAGCGCCGCGCACCTGATTGGCCAGCCGCTCAGTGCGATCATCGCCAGCCCTTATGCGCGGGCGCAGCAGACGGCAAAGCTGGTGCGCGAAGCCCTGGGCTTCGAAGCGGAAATCCGCACCGTGTCCTGGCTGACGCCGGACAACAACCCGCTGTCGGTGGTCGCCCAGCTCGACTCGGCGGACAACGTGCTGCTGGTCAGCCACCAGCCGCTGGTGGGCAACCTGATCGGCTTCCTGCAGTACGGCCATCTGCGCAATCCCCAGCCGATGCACACCGCAGGCCTGGCGGAACTCGAAGGCGACTGGCCGCTGGCCGGCCTGATGACCCTCAACAGTATCAAGAATCCCTGAGCCCCTGAGATGTAGGAGCGAGGCTTGCCCGCGATTGAGCTGACACGCTGCTTCAGGCAGTGCGCGTCGTCTCAATCGCGGGCAAGCTCCGCTCCTACCGGCTGCCTGTTCTTTTCGCTACATTTCTTAACTTGCAGCGTTCCTTTGTGCGTGGAATAGTCGCCCGAGCAAGTGCTTGGTTGGCTAGCCTCACGATCAGAACAAAAACAAAGGAGCGAGTCGCATGTCTGCTGCTTTTCGTTTGCCGCTGGAAGTGTTCTACGAGCGCGAAGCTCGTCATCCCCGCCAACGTTTCCTGGTCCAGCCCCTGGGTGGTGGCCGGGTCGAGGAGCTGACCTGGGCCGATGTCGGCCACCAGGCCCGCTGCGCCGCCCACTGGCTGCGCGCCCGCGAACTGCCGCCGGGCAGTCATGTCGCGATCATTTCCAAGAACTGTGCCCACTGGATCATCACCGACCTGGCGATCTGGATGGCCGGTCATGTTTCCGTGCCCCTGTATCCCAACCTGACCGCCGATTCGGTGGCCCAGGTGCTGGAGCATTCCGAGTCGGCCCTGGTGTTCATCGGCAAGCTCGATGACTGGCCGGCGATGGCCCCTGGCGTGAAGCCCGGGCTGCCCACCATCAGCCTGCCGATCTGCCCCGAAGGCCGCTTCGACTTCAGCTGGGACCAGTTGCAGCAATGTTCGCCGATCCAGGACGACCCCAACCCCGCCGCCGAACAACTGGCGACCATCATTTACACCTCGGGCACCACCGGCCTGCCCAAGGGCGTGATGCACAGCTTCGGCACCCTGGGTTTTGCGGCGACGCGCGGCACCCAGCTGTTCGGCCTCGGGCCGACCGACCGGCTGCTGTCCTACCTGCCGCTGTGCCATGTGGCCGAGCGCATGTTCGTCGAGCTGGCGGCGATCTATACCGGGCAGACGGTGTTCTTCGCCGAGAGCCTGGAGACCTTTCTCACCGACTTGCAGCGGGCGCGGCCCACGGCGCTGTTCGGTGTGCCGCGGATCTGGACCAAGTTCCAGATGGGCGTGTACAGCAAGGTTCCGGCCAAGCGCCTGGACTTCCTGCTGGGCCTGCCCTTCATCGGCAAGCGGGTCGGGCACAAGGTGCTGGCCGGGCTAGGGCTGGATGCCTTGCGGGTCGCCTTGTCCGGTGCCGCGCCAGTGCCGCAGACCCTGTTGAACTGGTACCAGCGCCTGGGCCTCGACGTGCTGGAGGTGTACGGCATGACCGAAAGCTGCGGTTATTCCCACATCGGTCGCAGCGGCCAGAATGTACCCGGCTGGATCGGCCGGCCCTGCCCGGACGTCGAGGTGCGGATCGACGAGTCCGGAGAGGTCCAGGTGCGCAGTGGGGCGACCATGCTCGGCTACTTCAAGGACCCGCAGAAGACCTCGGAAACCGTCACCGCGGATGGTTTCCTGCGCACCGGCGACAAGGGCGAGCAGGACGCCGACGGCAATCTGCGCCTGACCGGGCGGCTCAAGGAAATCTTCAAGACCAGCAAGGGCAAGTACGTGGCCCCGGCGCCGATCGAGAACCGGCTGGCGGTGCATTCGCGGATCGAGCAGGTGTGCGTGGTCGGCGATGGCCTGAGTGCGCCGCTGGGCCTGTGCGTGTTGTCCGCGGCCGGTTTGCAGGACGCCTCCGGCGGTGCCCGTGGCGGCTTGCATGCGAGCCTGGAAAGCCTTCTCGATGAGGTCAACGGCGCGCTCGACAAACATGAACGCTTGCACCGCCTGGTGGTGGTGAAGGACAGTTGGGCGGTGGAAAACGGCTTTCTGACCCCGACCCTGAAGATCAAGCGCAATGTCATCGAAGCCGCCTACGGCGAGCGCTTCAAAGAGTGGAGCGAGCGCTCCGAAGCGGTGCTGTGGCAGGATTGAGTGCGGATAACCACCCTAAAGGATGCAGTGATGAGCCTATGGCGTACCACCCCGAACATCGAGCAACTGAACGCGATCCAGAAAAACACCATCGGTGAGGTGCTGGATATCCG
Source organism: Pseudomonas sp. GW460-12-10-14-TSB1 (assembly GCF_017349775.1). Classification (NCBI taxonomy): domain Bacteria; kingdom Pseudomonadati; phylum Pseudomonadota; class Gammaproteobacteria; order Pseudomonadales; family Pseudomonadaceae; genus Pseudomonas; species Pseudomonas sp. GW460-12-10-14-TSB1. The sequence continues at coordinate 109,361 of NZ_JACNAC010000015.1, read as the reverse complement.
CTTCGAGTCCTTCGACGACGAATCCCTGACCGCCAGCATGGTGGTCGACCATCGCACCCACCAGCCCTATGGCCTGCTGCATGGCGGTGCCTCGGTGGTGCTGGCGGAAACGGTCGGTTCCATGGCCAGCTACCTGTGCATCGACGCCAGCAAGTTCTACTGCGTGGGCCTGGAGATCAACGCCAACCATCTGCGCGGCCTGCGTTCCGGGCGGGTGACGGCGGTGGCCAGGGCGATTCATCTCGGGCGTACCACCCATGTCTGGGATATTCGCCTGAGCAGCGACGAAGGCAAGGCCAGCTGCGTATCGCGCCTGACCATGGCCGTGGTGCCGCTGGGGCAGATGCCGCCGGTACGTTGAGTAGTACCCATAGGCTGAAGCGGAGTGTCATCATTCTTGACCGTTACTGTCATTGCCGTCGGGGAATGGCGTGCGGACAATCAGCCATCGTTTTTTGTTCATGAGTTAGCCGGTATGTCGCAACAGGTGTTTTTCGCTCACGCCAACGGGTTTCCCTCGGGGACCTACGGCAAGTTGTTCGCCGCCCTGGCGCCTGAATATCAAGTGGCGCATTTGCAGCAGCACGCCCACGATCCGCGCTTTCCGGCGGACGACAACTGGCTGAACCTGGTGGACGAACTGATCCACCATCTGCAACAGCAGGCCGAGCCGGTGTGGGGCGTCGGCCATTCCTTCGGTGGCGTCCTGCATTTGCATGCGGCGCTGCGTTGCCCGGAGCTGTATCGCGGGGTGGTGATGCTCGATTCGCCGGTGCTGACCCGCGCCGATCAATGGGTGATTCGCGCCGCCAAGCGTTTCGGTTTTATCGACCGCCTGACCCCCGCCGGCCGGACCCTGGGCCGGCGCGAGGAGTTCAGCGACCTGGAATCGGCGCGCAACTACTTTGCCGGCAAGACCCTGTTTCGCGGCTTCGACCCCGAGTGTTTCGACGCCTACCTGCAACACGGCCTGCATCAGGTCGACGGCCGTTTGCGGCTGCGTTTTGATCCGGCCACCGAGATCAGCATCTATCGCGGCGTGCCGCACACCAGCCCGGGCCGCCCCCGGCAGTTGAAGGTGCCGCTGGCGGTGGTGCGCGGGCGGCAGAGCCGGGTGGTGATGAAGCACCACGCCAGCAGCGTCGGGCGCATGCCCCATGGCGAATCCCTGAGCATGCCGGGCGGACATATGTTCCCGCTGGAGCGCCCACAGGACACCGCGGCCCTGCTGAAGAACCTCTTCAGCCGCTGGGAAGCCCGCGCCGAACGGAGCTGCGCATGAGCGCTGCGGTGGAAGAAGTCCGCCTGAGCCTGCCGCATATCGAGCTGGCGGCGCATCTGTTCGGCCCCGAGGATGGCTTGCCGGTCATTGCCTTGCACGGCTGGCTGGACAACGCCAACAGCTTCGCGCGGCTGGCGCCCAGGTTGCGTGGCCTGCGCATCGTCGCCTTGGACATGGCCGGACATGGCCATTCCGGACACCGTCCCCTGGGTGCCAGTTATGCGCTCTGGGATTACGTGTATGACGTGTTGCAGGTCGCCGAGCAGTTGGGCTGGAAACGTTTTGGCCTGCTCGGGCATTCCCTGGGCGCGATCGTCTCGCTGGTGCTGGCCGGCTCGTTGCCCGAGCGGGTGAGCCACCTGGCGCTGATCGACGGGGTGATTCCGCCGACCGCCGCCGGTGAGAATGCCGCCGAGCGCATGGGCATGGCCCTGCAGGCCCAGTTGGACCTGCGGGAAAAGCGCAAGCCGGTCTACGCCAGCCTGGACCGCGCCATCGAGGCACGGATGAAGGGCTTGGTCGCGGTCAGCCGCGAAGCCGCCGAACTGCTCGCGCAACGCGGCCTGATGCCGGTCCCGGGCGGCTACACCTGGCGCAGCGACAGCCGCCTGACCCTGGCTTCGCCATTGCGCCTGACCCAGGAGCAGGCCATGACCTTCGTCCAGCGCCTGGCCTGTCCGGCCCATCTGGTGGTGGCGGCCGACGGCATGCTGGCCAAGCACCCGGAGTTGCTGGAGCGGCTACCCTTTAGCCGGGAACAGCTGCCCGGCGGCCATCACCTGCACCTGAACGACGAAGCCGGTGCCACCCTTGTTGCAGACTGTTTCAATAGGTTTTTCGCCGTTTCTTGACTTGCAGCGGGCAACTGTCGAGGCTGGGCGGGTTGAAATGGGAGACAACCATGATAGATCTCTACACCGCTGCGACCCCGAATGGCCACAAGGTCTCTATCGTGCTCGAGGAACTCGGCCTGCCTTATACGGTGCATGCCCTGAGTTTCGACAAGAAGGAACAAAAGGCTCCAGGCTTTCTCAAGATCAATCCCAATGGCCGGATTCCGGCGATTGTCGACCGCGCCAACGGCGATTTCGCCGTGTTCGAGTCCGGCGCGATTCTCATCTATCTGGCTGAACTCAGCGGGCAGCTACTGCCCAAGGATCCCAAGGGCCGTTCCCGGGCGATCCAGTGGCTGATGTTCCAGATGGGTGGCATCGGCCCGATGCAGGGCCAGGCCAATGTGTTCTTCCGTTATTTCCCGGAAAAGCTCCAGGGCGCCATCGATCGTTACCAGCATGAAACCCGGCGCCTGTACGAGGTGCTCGACACCCGTCTGCAGGAGGTCGAATTCCTCGCCGGCGACTACAGCATTGCCGATATCGCCACCTTTCCCTGGGTGCGCGGCCATGAATGGTCCGGGGTTCCGGTGGAAGGGCTGACGGCCCTGCAACGCTGGATGGCGACTCTCGAGGCACGTCCGGCAGTGCAGCGCGGGCTGCTGGTTCCGCAGCGCACGGATGACGCCAGTGTCATCAAGGGCGCCCAGGCCATGCTGATCCGATGAGAGCACCCATGCGTTTATTCAGTGTCCTGCTGTTGTCCTGTGCCAGCCCCTTGCTGTTCGCCGCCGATTTGCCCGGCAGCCAGGACTTGCCGATCGTGCCGCGCATGCCTGACGCGCAGATCGTCGACTACCGCCCGGCGACCGAGATGGAGCGGATCTATCCCATGGGGTCGATCCGCAAGATCAGCGGCCAGCTGCGTTTCGATGGCCAGGTCGGCGCTCGCGGTACCGCGACGTCGGTGACCTACGAGCTGCCGCCGGAGCATTCCTCGACCGCGGCCTTTACCGCCGCCCGCGAAGCCTTGCAGGGGCAGGGCGCCGAACTGTTGTTCTGGTGCCAGGCCCGGGATTGCGGGGAAAGCAGCCTGTGGGCCAACGAGGTGTTCGGCAACGCCAAGCTGTATGGCGCCGATGCCCAGCAGGCCTACCTGCTGCTGCGCCTGGCAGCGCCCAACGACAATTCGCTGGTGGCCCTGTACAGCATTACCCGCGGCAATCGCCGGGCGTACCTGCATGTCGAGCAATTCGACGCCAGTACTCCCCTGGGCGAGTTATTGCCGACCTCGGCCACCCTGTTGCGCCAGCTCAAGGACACCGGCGAGCTGGACCTGCCCAAGCTTGGCGGCGAACCCCTGCCCACCTGGCTGACCTTGCTGTCGCGCGGGTTGAACCTCGACACCACCTTGCGGGTCAGTGTTTCCGGGCCGAATGCCGAAGCCTGGCGCCAGGCCCTGATCGGCCAGGGCGTGCGCGCGGCACGCATGGAGACCGGCGGCAGTGAGGCGCCTGGTTTGCGCCTTGAACTGCTGCGCTGAACTGCTTAATTGAACGAGCGTAGGCGAACGGGCGATGCGCCTTTCGCCTACGCTTGGTGAGTTGACCTTTTTCGAGATCCTACATGCTCAATAATGATCGCCTGTTGGTGCAGATCCTGCTGCTGGTGCTGTTCGGCGCCAGCTTCTGGGTCATGGCGCCGTTCTGGTCCGCGTTGTTCTGGGGGGCGGTCCTGGCGTTTGCCAGCTGGCCGCTGATGCGCCTGCTGACCCGCTGGCTCAATGGCCGCGAGTCCCTGGCCGCGGCCTTGCTGACCCTGGGCTGGATGCTGCTGGTGGCGGCGCCGCTGGTCTGGCTCGGCTTCAACCTGGCCGACCATGTGCGCGATGCCACCGCCTTTATCAAGGATGTGCAGGTCGATGGCCTGCCCGAAGCGCCGAGCTGGCTGGCTGGCGTGCCTTTCGTCGGTGAACGGCTGGTGGGGCTGTGGAACAGCATCGACCAGCAGGGCGCGGCGATGATGATGGCGGTCAAGCCTTACCTGGGGCAGGTCGGCAACTGGTTGCTGGCCCGCAGCGCGCAGATCGGTGGCGGGATTCTCGAACTGACCCTTAGCATCGTCTTCGTGTTTTTCTTCTATCGCGACGGGCCGCGCCTGGCGGTGTTCGTCCATGGGCTGCTGGAGCGCCTGATCGGCGACCGCGCCGGTTACTACATCGAGCTGGTGGCCGGTACGGTGCAGCGGGTGGTTAACGGTGTGATCGGCACCGCAGCGGCCCAGGCGATCCTGGCCCTGATCGGGTTCCTGATCGCCGGCGTGCCGGGCGCGCTGGTGCTGGGGATCGTCACCTTCCTGCTCAGCCTGATTCCCATGGGCCCGCCGTTGGTGTGGATTCCAGCCACCGCCTGGCTGGCCTGGAAGGGCGAATACGGGATGGCGGTGTTCCTCGGTATCTGGGGCACCTTCATCATCAGTGGCGTCGACAACGTGCTCAAACCCTACCTGATCAGCCGGGGCGGCAACCTGCCGCTGGTGATCGTGCTGCTCGGGGTCTTCGGCGGGCTGATCGCGTTCGGCTTTATCGGCCTGTTCATCGGCCCGACCCTGCTGGCCGTGGCCTACAGCCTGTTGACCGACTGGAGCGCCAGCCAGGCGCGGGTCGAAGACAAGCGCTGATTCATGCAGAACGCGGGCATCCGTGCCCGCTCTCCCCCTGTAGCGCTCAGGCGGCGACGTTGATGCTGCCGCCGACGCTGCTCGCCACGTTATCCAGCTGATACTGCCGGCTCAGGTTGGCGATCATCTGGCTCAGGGCTTCGGTCACCCGGGCCTGATCGTTCTGGGTGCTGCTGTTGCGGGGGCCGTTGTCCTGGCCGCGGCCGGCCTGCAGGGCGGCCTTGAGTTCGTCGCTGGTGACGCCACCGCTGCTGTCACTGTCGAGCACCTTGAGCAAGGCCGCGCTGGTGTCGGTGCTGGTGTTCTCGGTGCTGGCCTGCAGGGCGCTGGTCAGCTCGTCGGCGCTGATGGTGCCGTCGCCATCGGCGTCGAGCTGGCTGAACAGCTCATCACTGGAGGCCTGCTGCGGTGGCGGTGGTGGCGGGGTGAGGCTGGCGACCAGCTCATCCTGGCTGACGCTGCCGTCCTGGTTCTTGTCCAGGGCCGAGAAAATCTGGTTGCTGTCGGCGCTGCTACCGGCATTGGTCAGGCCGCTGCTCAGCTCGTCGCTGCTGATCGCTCCGTCGCCATCGCTGTCCAGGGCGCTGATCAGGGCGTCGGCCAGTTCGGTGCTTGGCGGCTGGTCCCGTGGTGGTGGCGGAGGCGGAGCCATGGCGGCCATTTCTTCGCTGCTCAGGCTGCCGCTGTCGTCACTGTCCAGATCACTGAAATTTTTGCTCAGGCTGACCAGGATGCCGTCGTTGCTTTTCTGCGAGAGGGCGCTGCTCAGCTCATCCTGATCGATCGAACCGTCGCTGTTGCTGTCGAGCTTGGCCAGCAGTTCCTTCTGGAATTGCTGGCTGCGGGCGTTTTGGGTGGTAGTGCTGCTGGAGCTGATGTAACTCGAGTAGTTACTGACGCTACCGATCATGGGGCTCACTCCCTGCGGATGGATAAGGCCGGTGGGTGTACCGGCTTATGCAGCCTCGGGCGGCGAGGTGTCGTGGGTATGTGAGCTTTGTACCGGTCGGTACACACGGGCGGTTCAGGCGCGGGGCAGGCGCACCACGGTGGTCAGGCCACCGCCGGGGGTTTCTTCCAGGTGCAGTTGCCCGCCCAGGCGTTCGGCGGCCTCGCGGGCGATGGTCATGCCCAGGCCTACGCCGCCGGAGTTGCGGTTGCGCGAGCCTTCCAGCCGATAGAAGGGTTCGAACACCGCTTCGCGCTGGTCTTCGGCGATGCCCGGGCCATGGTCGATGACCCGGATCAGCACCTGTTCGCGACTGTCCTGCAGGCTGATGCGGGCATGCCCGGCATAGCGCAGGGCATTGTCCAGCAGATTGTTCAGGCAGGAACGCAGCGCCATCGGTTGCACCTGCAGAGGCGCGCAATGGCCGCTGGTCTGCACGTCGGCGCCCTGGTCCTGGGCGTTTTCACAGAGCGATTCCACCAGTGCCTGCACGTCCATCCACTGCAGGGCCTCGCTGGTGCGCTGTTCGTGCAGGTAGCTCAGGGTCGCGTCGAGCATGCTGATCATGTCGTCGAGGTCCTGGCTCATCTGCCCCTGCAGCTTGTGGTCTTCGATCTGTTCCAGCCGCAGCTTGAGGCGCGACAAGGGCGTGCGCAGGTCATGGGAAACCGCGCCGAGCATGCGCCCGCGCTGCTTGACCTGCTCGCGGATGCGCTGCTGCATCAGGTTGAAGGTGTGGGCCGCCTGCCGCGCTTCCCGCGGGCCGGACTCGTCCAGCGGCGGGCTGTCAAGGTCTTCGCTGAGGCGCTCGGCGGCGTCGCTCAGGCGCTGGATCGGCCGGGTCAGCAGCTTGGCGCCGTACCAGGCGGCGATGATCAGCGAGATGAACTGGAAGGTCAGCGGCACGATCGGCCCGCCGAACCAGTGGCGGGGCGGCCGGCGTTCGAAATGCCTGTTATCGGGGGCCGGTGGCTGGCCGCTGAATTCGCTGGCCGGCGGGCGCGGCGGCGGAGGTGGCGGGCCGTAGAGGCGGAACCAGAAGAAGGCGAGCAGGTGGGCGAGCACGATCGCGATCAGCAACACCCCGAACAGGCGGCCGAACAGCGTATCGAAGCGCCCACGCATCAGCCGATGTCTCGGGCGTCGAACAGGTAGCCTTCACCGCGCACGGTCTTGATCAGCTGCGGCGATTTCGGGTCGTCGCCGAGCTTCTGCCGCAGGCGCGAGACCAGCAGGTCGATGCTGCGATCGAAGGCTTCGATGGAGCGGCCGCGGGCGGCGTCCAGCAACTGTTCGCGGCTCAGCACCCGGCGCGGGCGTTCGATGAACACCCAGAGCAGGCGGAACTCGGCGTTGGACAGCGGCACCACCAGGCCGTCGGCGGAGATCAACTGGCGCAGCACGCTGTTCAGGCGCCAGTTGTCGAAGCGGATATTGGCCCGCTGCTCGGTGCGGTCGTCGCGGACCCGGCGCAGGATGGTCTGGATCCGCGCCACCAGCTCCCGGGGCTCGAAGGGCTTGGCCATGTAGTCGTCGGCCCCCAGTTCCAGGCCGATGATCCGGTCGGTGGGCTCGCAGCGGGCGGTGAGCATCAGGATCGGGATGTCCGACTCGGTGCGCAGCCAGCGGCACAGGGACAGGCCGTCTTCGCCGGGCAGCATCAGGTCGAGCACCACCACGTCGAAGTGTTCCGCCTGCAAGGCCTGGCGCATCGCCGCTCCGTCGGTCACGCCGGTGGCGTGGATATTGAAGCGGGCCAGGTAGTCGATCAGCAGTTCGCGGATCGGTACGTCGTCGTCGACGATCAGCGCCCGGGTGTTCCAGCGCTTGTCGTCACCCGTGCCAGGTGCTTTCTGATCGTCATTGAGGGGAGCTGGAATAGTCTGCATGCGTGCGATCGTCTGCCAGGTAGGCTGCCAACCACAAAGATGGGCGGCGAGGTGGTGGCTTCAGCATAGGCGTCCGGCCCTGGGGCTGGAAGTGCTGTTCGGGAGTGTTGCGGCTGGCGAGGGTAGCCGGGCTGGTTGTTGTCGGAGTGTCGGGAGTGTATCGGGCTCGACACAATTGCCGCCAGGCTCGGGCATTTGCGCGGTTTTATCGATACGGGAGCTGCCGTTGGCGATGAATTACCGATCATCGGGTCCCGGAGCGGCGTCGCTTGCGCTACAATCCGCGCCGATTTCGACTTGCCTGAGAGCCCCTTCATGTCCGCTTGCCAGACTCCTATCATCGTCGCCCTGGACTTTCCTACCCGTGACGCCGCACTGAAACTGGCCGATCAGCTGGACCCCAAGCTGTGCCGGGTCAAAGTCGGCAAGGAACTGTTCACCAGTTGCGCTTCGGAAATCGTCGGCACCCTGCGCGACAAGGGTTTTGAGGTCTTCCTCGACCTGAAATTCCATGACATCCCCAACACCACCGCGATGGCCGTCAAGGCCGCCGCGGAGATGGGCGTGTGGATGGTCAATGTGCACTGCTCCGGCGGCTTGCGCATGATGGCGGCCTGCCGCGAAGTGCTCGACCAGCGCAGCGGCCCGAAACCGCTGCTGATCGGCGTGACCGTGCTGACCAGCATGGAGCGTGAAGACCTGGCCGGCATCGGCCTGGATATCGAGCCGCAGGAGCAGGTGCTGCGCCTGGCCGCCCTGGCGGAAAAGGCCGGCATGGACGGCCTGGTCTGCTCGGCCCTGGAAGCCCAGGCGCTGAAGGCCGCGCACCCGTCGCTGCAACTGGTGACCCCGGGGATTCGTCCGGCGGGCAGCGCCCAGGACGACCAGCGGCGCATCCTTACCCCGCGCCAGGCGCTGGATGCCGGCTCCGATTACCTGGTGATCGGCCGTCCGATCAGCCAGGCGGCGGACCCGGCCAAGGCCCTGGCGGCCGTGGTGGCCGAGCTGGCGTAAGCCGTAGAGACAATCGCGGGTAAGCCTCGCTCCTCTGTAGGAGCGAGCGGGCGGCGATCCGACTTGCCCGCGATGTGTTTCAGCCCTCGATGATCAATCGACCTTCAGCACCAGCTTGCCGAAGTTCTCGCCGCTGAACAGCTTGGCCAGCGTTTCCGGGAAAGTCTCCAGCCCCTCGACAATATCTTCCTTGCTCTTGAGCTGCCCCTTGGCCATCCAGCCGGCCATTTCCTGCCCGGCGGCGGCGAACTGGGCCGCATAGTCCATCACCACAAAACCTTCCATGCGCGCGCGATTGACCAGCAACGACAGGTAGTTGGCCGGGCCCTTGACCGCTTCCTTATTGTTGTACTGGCTGATGGCGCCGCAGATCACCACCCGGGCCTTGAAGTTCAGGCGGCTGAGCACGGCATCGAGAATGTCGCCGCCGACGTTGTCGAAATACACGTCGACGCCTTTCGGGCATTCGCGCTTGAGGCCGGCGTGAATGTCTTCGCTCTTGTAGTCGATGGCCCCGTCGAAGCCCAGTTCGTCGATCAGGAACTTGCATTTGTCCTGGCCGCCGGCGATGCCGACCACCCGGCAGCCTTTGATCTTGGCGATCTGCCCGGCAATGCTGCCCACCGCGCCGGCCGCGCCCGACAGCACCACGGTTTCACCGGCTTTTGGCGCGCCGACGTCCAGCAGGGCGAAATAGGCGGTCATGCCGGTCATGCCCAGGGCCGACAGGTAGCGCGGCAGTGGCGCCAGTTTCGGATCGACCTTATAGAAGCCGCGGGGCTCGCCGAGGAAGTAGTCCTGCACGCCCAGGGCACCATTGACGTAGTCGCCGACGGCGAAGCCGGGGTTGTTCGAGGCGATCACCTGGCCCACGCCCAGGGCGCGCATCACTTCACCGATGGCCACCGGCGGGATATAGGACTTGCCTTCGTTCATCCAGCCGCGCATGGCCGGGTCGAGGGACAGGTATTGGTTCTTCACCAGGATCTGCCCAGCCGCCGGTTCGCCGACGGGAACCTGCTGGTAGGTGAAGGTTTCGCGGGTCGCCGCACCCACCGGGCGTTTGGCGAGCAGAAACTGGCGATTGGTCTGGGTGGTCATGGCAGGCACTCGAGGATCAATGGAACCCTAGTTGATAGACCTTCAGCCCTGATGTCGCAAGGTTTGCCACTGTAGCGAATAGCTGTCGATCCAGAGGCGTGATGGTCGCATGGGGGCCTTCATCACCATGGCGGATAAGTGGGCAACCGGCCCTCTGATAGTGCTGCCGCGCTGCCAATGCCTGTGCCTAGACTGGCCCAATCCGATCCATGCATTCCATCGAGGGCATCACCATGAGCATGACGTTTTCCGGCCAGGTCGTTTTGGTCACCGGCGCAGCGGCGGGTATTGGCCGGGCCACGGCCCTGGCTTTCGCCGCGCAGGGGCTGAAAGTGGTGGCGGCTGACCTGGACGTCGCCGGTGGCGAAGGCACGGTGCAATTGATTCGCGCCGCCGGTGGCGAGGCGTCGTTCGTGCGTTGCAACGTCACCGACGAGGCGGATGTGCAGAACCTGATGGCCCAGGTGGTGAGCAGCTACGGCCGCCTCGACTATGCCTTCAACAATGCCGGAATCGAAATCGAGAAGGGCAAGCTGGCGGACGGCACCCTGGATGAGTTCGACGCGATTATGGGGGTCAACGTCAAGGGCGTCTGGCTGTGCATGAAACACCAATTGCCGCTGATGCTCGCCCAGGGCGGCGGGGCCATTGTCAACACTGCATCGGTGGCCGGCCTTGGCGCGGCGCCGAAGATGAGCATCTATGCCGCCTCCAAGCACGCGGTGATCGGCCTGACCAAGTCAGCGGCCATCGAGTACGCGAAGAAGAAAATCCGGGTCAACGCGGTATGCCCGGCGGTGATCGATACCGATATGTTCCGCCGTGCCTACGAGGCCGATCCGAAGAAAGCCGAATTCGCCGCGGCCATGCACCCGGTCGGGCGGATCGGCAAGGTCGAGGAAATCGCCAGCGCGGTACTGTATCTGTGCAGCGACGGCGCGGCCTTCACCACCGGCCATGCGCTGGCGGTCGACGGTGGCGCCACCGCCATCTGACGCTGGCCTCCCTTATGGACAGCCCTGGTGAGCGAGCATTGCCAGGGTTGTACCGGATCGACCTCGACCATTCTGAAAACGACCTGGACGTAGCTTTTTGCCATTATTCCGACGCCAGAGACTTGTGCTCCAGTACAGCCCGTTGCGAACCTGCAAAACTGGACAATGGCCCTGTCGCCATTGGGGACTGGAAGGGGACTGAGCGCAATGAATTCGGCCACGAACGGACGTTTTGCCAACCTCGGCATGGCGAAAAAACTGGGTGTCGGTTTCACCCTGGTGCTGCTTCTGACGGCGCTGGTGGCCGCCATAGGCGTCTGGTCCCTGCAGACCATCAGCCAGCGTTTCGATGGCCTCAAGCAGATGTCGTCGCTCAACAGCGGCCTGCTCAAGGTCCGCCTGCTCGAGCAGAACTATGCCTTGCACGGCGACGCAAAAACCGCGGACGCCTTGCACGAGGGCGTCGATGGCCTGCTGGGCCTGGCGGCGCAGCTCAAGGAGCGCTCGGCGGCGAACGTGCCGGTAATGACCGACGTCGAGCAGGCGCTGGGGGCCTACCGCAAGGCCTTCGACGAGTTCGTCGAGCTGACCCAGGCCAAGGACCTGGCGTTGGAAATGGCCAGTTGGTCGGTGTCCAGCGTGGCCAACAACCTCGACGTGCTGCAGGCCGGTCTGGCCGATGACGGCACCTATACGCTCAAGGAATCCGCCGGCAAGGAGGGCAGCGAGTTCGTCGAGCAGGCCAGTCAGGTCAGCCAGGTTTCGCGCCTGATGCTGCAAGCCATGAACGAAGCCCGGGTGCGCCTGGACCAGAGCCGCAAGGGTGAGGAGGAGGTCGAACAGGGCAAGATCGAGCAGGCCGACCAGGCCCTGGCCCAGGCCGAGCAGCTCAAGACTGTGGTCAAGGATGCCGGTTATCAGACCGTACTCAACGAAGTGGTCGGGCATATAGGTGGCTTCAGTGAAAAACTCGCCGAATACACTGGCTTGCTGACGCAGGAGAAAAAGGTCTATCAGCAGCTGCACGAGCGCGCCGCGCAAGTGATGGAGCGGGTCGACCAGGCGTACGACGCGCAGGATCAGTCGATGCAGGCGGAGCTGAAAAAGAACTCGCTGCTGATCATCGCTTCCTCGGCCCTGGCATTGCTGGTGGGCGTGTTGGCGGCCTGGATCATTACCCGCTTGATCGTCACTCCGTTGCGCAGCGTGATGCGCGTGGCGCAGCAGATCGCCGCCGGCGACCTGAGCGCGACGGTGGAGGTGACGCGCCGGGATGAAATCGGCCAGCTGATGCTGGCCATGCAGCAGATGGGCAGCGGCCTGAGCGGTATTGTCAGCGGCCTGCAGGCGGGCATCGAGCAGTTGGCCAGCTCCGCCCAGTCGCTGTCGGCGGTGACCGAGCAGACCAATCTGGAAGTCAGCAGCCAGAAGGAAGAAACCGAGCAGGTGGCGACAGCGATGAACCAGATGACCGCCACCGTGCACGACGTTGCGCGCAACGCCGAAGAAGCCGCGCAGGCGGCGCAGACTGCCGACGACAAGGTCGAAAGCGGCCAGCAGGTGGTGCGCCAGAGCATGCAGCGCATCGAGCAGTTGGCGGATTCGGCCACCAGTGCCAGCTCCAGCATCGAAAGCCTCAGCGCCGAGATCCAGAACATCGGCACCGTGCTCGGCGTGATCAAGAGTGTCGCCGAGCAGACCAACCTGCTGGCGCTGAACGCGGCCATCGAAGCGGCGCGCGCCGGCGAGCAGGGCAGGGGCTTCGCGGTGGTTGCCGACGAAGTGCGGGCCCTGGCCAAGCGCACCCAGCAATCCACCGAGGAGATCGAGCGCCTGGTCAGTGCCCTGCGTTCGGCGGCGCAGTCCTCGGTGCAGCAGATCCAGAGCAGCGGCGAACTGGTCAAGCTGGCGGTCAGCGATGCGCTGCAGACCGAAAGCGCGCTGGGCAGCATTGCCACGGCGGTGTCGCTGATTCAGCAGATGAACCAGCAGATCGCCGCGGCCGCCGAGCAACAGAGTTCGGTCGCCGAAGAGATCAATCGCAGCGTCACCAGCATCCGCGCCAGCGCCGATCAGTCGTCACTGGCCATGCAGGGCAATGCGGCGTCGAGCATCGAGCTGGCGCAGCTGGGGGCGGAGTTGAGGGGGATGGTCGGGCATTTCCGGTTGTAATGCCGCGGGTGCTTGCTACAGGCTGCGCCGCCAGGGGTGCAGCCTTATAGACCGTGCCGCGCGAGTGGCTCGCGCGGCAGTTACCGGTCAGTCGTAAATGGCTTTCTTCTTCCAGTCGGCATCGGCTTCGACCACTTTCAGGCCTTCGGTCAATTGGTTGACCTCGCCTTCGACTGGCTGGGTGTTGGTCAACACCATCGCGTTGGAGCGGGCCAGGAGTTTTTCCAGGTACTCCAGCTGTTCCCGATAGACCGCCGGGTCCGGTTGCTTGCGCAGGTACTGCACGCCGCGCTCGAACGCCAGGCGCGCCTGGCCGGGTTGTTCCTGCTGCAGGGCGTACTGGCCGAGGTTGTTGAAGAACTCGATGTGCAGCAGCACCAGGATGTGGCGGATTTCCCGGATCCAGTGCTTGGCTTCGTTGGCTGGCAGGAAACCGTCCTGGGCGGCGCGCGTCACCTGGCCATGCAGGGCTTCCAGGAGAAAGCGCACGTCCTTGGCCTTGGCTTCGGTCTGGATCGGGCAGGGCGGGTTGTTGACCGGAATCGATTCGCCCTGGCCGACCAGCGCGTTCAACTCGGCGATACGCGCCTTGAGGGCGGTATCGGACTTGTTCAGGTTCAACAGACGCTGAACGACGTTGAGCTCCAGGCGGGTTATCAGCAGCTTGAGCGCCGGCGACATGAACTGGCCGGGGAAGGTCTCGGTGATTTCGCCGCAGCGGCGCAGGCGGTCATTGAGTTCGACCTTGGTCCGGGCCTTTTCCAGTTTGTTGTTTTCCACCACATGGTTCATGTAGCCAATGGCGATCAATATTACGATCCCGGCTACTACTAGCAGGGTGATCATGAGTGGTGTCACCGTGTAAGACCTCTTTCTGGGGTTCGCGTACGAGTGGCGAGTGTAGTGACTTAGCCTTGGGGCGCCTAGCGCAGGTCGACGAGCAGAAACAGGCCGATTCTCTGCTTATATAGGAAATGTCTGGCTGGTTTCATATTGCCATCACCTAAGGATGTGGACTATAGCGTCTTGTCGAGTGTCAGAATATAGGCGTCAAGGCACAGGCTGCACAAATGCCCGAAAGGGCTCGCAAACCACCCCGAAGTCATTGATTTAAATAAATTTATATCAGGGGGTTGACGACCCTCCAATCCATCCATAGAATGCGCGCCACTTGCAGCGTAAAGCACACAGCGAAACGCGGCAGGGAGTGAATGTTGTAGTGTGTCCCCTTCGTCTAGTGGCCTAGGACACCGCCCTTTCACGGCGGTAACAGGGGTTCGAGTCCCCTAGGGGACGCCAATGCGGGAATAGCTCAGTTGGTAGAGCACGACCTTGCCAAGGTCGGGGTCGCGAGTTCGAGTCTCGTTTCCCGCTCCAATTTTAAACGGCACTGCTTTCGGGCGGTGCTGAGTGAAACCAGAACCAAGTCTTCGGATGCGGATCTGGACACCGAAACACACACCATGTGTTCCGGGTAGCGTGTCCCCTTCGTCTAGTGGCCTAGGACACCGCCCTTTCACGGCGGTAACAGGGGTTCGAGTCCCCTAGGGGACGCCATTTGCGGGAATAGCTCAGTTGGTAGAGCACGACCTTGCCAAGGTCGGGGTCGCGAGTTCGAGTCTCGTTTCCCGCTCCAAACATAGAGCTACAGATTCTCAAAGGTCTGTAGCTAATCGAAAAAGGGTCCCATTCGGGACCCTTTTTTCGTTTCTGCCGGCAGTGGCCGAGCCTAGCTCCATTGTTCCCCTGTAGCTCGGGATGACACTGCTTTTCCCCTTGTCCTGTACGCTGCGCAGATGCTGCTCGGCGCCTGCATGCTCCTGACCCTGCGCCCAACCTTTGTGAGTGCGTATTTGGCACAGGGTTTGCGACGGCATGGACCTGATTGACCATCGATAGAGTGGTGCAACCTTTAAATGAGTATCTCCGTGGCGACAACTAAGGGTAATTGGCGGGCGGTCATCGCACTGGCCTTGGCGGCCTTTGTGTTCAACACCACGGAGTTCGTTCCCGTCGGGCTGTTGAGCTCGATCGGCAGCAGCTTCGATCTGTCGACGGCCCGGGTCGGCCTGATGCTCACGCTCTATGCCTGGATAGTGTCCCTGACTTCGCTGCCGGTCATGTTGCTGACGCGTAACGTCGAGCGGCGCAAGCTGTTGCTCGTGCTGTTCGGGATGTTTATCGCCAGTCACATCCTGTCGGGGCTGGCCACGAGTTTCGGCATGCTGTTGCTAAGCCGGATCGGAGTGGCCTTGTCCCATGCCCTGTTCTGGTCCATCACCGCCTCCCTGGCGGTGCGTCTGGCGCCACCGGGAAAACAGGTCCAGGCCCTGGGCCTGCTGGCCACCGGTACTTCCCTGGCGATGGTGCTGGGTATTCCTCTCGGTAGGTTGCTGGGCGAGGCCATGGGCTGGCGCACCACCTTTATCGTGATTGCTGGCCTGGCTACTGCGCTGGTGTTCTGGCTGGCCAGGAGCCTGCCGTTGTTGCCCAGCCAGAACTCGGGTTCTCTCAGAAGCCTGCCGGTGCTGTTCAAGCGGCCTGCGCTGGTAGCGCTCTATGTGTTGACGGCCCTGGTGGTCACCGCGCAGTTCACGGCCTACAGCTATATCGAGCCTTTCATCAAGGTGGTCGCCGGCTTGAGTGGCGATGTGGTGACCCTCATCCTGCTGCTGTTCGGCGGGGCCGGTATCTTCGGCTCGCTGCTGTTCAGCAGGTTTCACCGCTACAGCCCGCAGCGCTTTCTGCTGGTGACGGTGGCCTTGCTCATTCTGTGCCTGGCCTTGCTGCTGCCATTGAGTGGTGAGGTCTCGTATCTGGGCGGGCTCAGCCTGATCTGGGGGATGGCGATCATGGGCTTCGGGCTGGCGCTGCAATCCAGGGTCCTGGTGCTCGCGCCGGACGCGACCGATGTGGCAATGGCGCTGTTTTCGGGGATCTACAATATCGGCATCGGTGGTGGCGCGCTGCTTGGCAGCTGGGTAGGGGACCAGTTCGGGTTCGCCTATATCGGCTTGGCCGGCGGCTTGCTGGCGACCTTGGCGCTGCTGTTCTACTGCGCATCTATCTACCGCCTCACCCGGTCCAGCGTTTCGGGTGCCGAGCCTGTTGAGGCCGCGGCCGAGAAGTAGAGCCCGGGAGGAGGGCGCCGAGAGGCGCCAGATAAAAAGAGGGGCAATGATTCGGCTGAATCATTGCCCCCTTTTTTCACTCAGACAACAAGCCTGGCTCCCCTATGACGAGGAGCAGGGTTTCTGCTCTCAGAGCTGCAGGCCCACCAGCGGCACCTTGGTCGCTTCACCAAAGACGCTGTTGAGGGATTGTGTTTCCGACCAGAAGTCGATGCCGACCAGGCCACCATAGAATTGTCCGACAGAAGCAGAGCCATCGACTTTGCCGCCTGCTGATGACTGATACATCTTGGCGAAGTTCATTCCCGCCAGCCCACCCAGGCGTGCGCCATAACCGCCGCTGACGTCGCTGGTGGTTGTGGAGTTGCGGATCTCTCCTTCATTCTGCCCGGCCAGGCCTCCCACGCTGCTTTGAACGCTGCCTTTGACCGAGCCTTTGACGGAGGCGTTGCTGACCTTGCCCTGCTGCCTGCCGACCAGGCCGCCAACCAGGCTGGCTGTACCACCGCTCACCGTGGCGGATACCACGGCATTGTTGATATCGCTACCTTGGCTATAGCCGACCAGGCCGCCGACCTGGCTATTTTTGTCGCCACTCACCGTGGCCGATGCCGAGGAATTGTTGAGACGGCTATCCTGGCTGTGACCGACCAGACCGCCGACGAAGCTATCGTCGCGGCCCTTCACCATGGCGGATGCCGAGGCGTTGGTGATATCGGTATTTTTGCTGTAACCGACCAGGCCGCCGATCCGGCTACGGTAGTAGCCGGTCACGGTGGCGGATACCGATGAGTTGGCGATATTGTCATTCAGACTATGGCCGACGAGACCACCGATACGGGCATCATCGCCGCCTGTAACAGATTGGGAAGTGGAGGAGGCATTAGAGATGGAGGACTTTTCGCTATAGCCGATCAGGCCGCCGATGTTTGCCTTGTCACCACCCTTCACCATGCCGGTGACTGTCACATTATCGATACGGCTGTTCTGGTTGTAGCCAACCAGGCCACCCACGTTGCTACCGTACAGGCCGGACACATTGCCTTTGGCCGAACTGTTGCTGACCGAGCCGTTCTGATTCGTACCGATCAGGCCGCCGATGTTGGCATGCTTGCCGCCTGTCACCGTGCCGGAGACCGACGCATTATCGATGCGGCCGCCCTGGTTGTTACCAATCAGGCCGCCCACATTCTTACTGTAGAGGTCGGACACATTGCTGCTGGCAGAACTGTTGGCGATCGAACCTCCCTGATTCTTGCCCACCAGGCCGCCGATCGCTTCCGTGCCATTGCCGATGACCTCGCCGCTGGCATGAGAGTTGACCAGGGAACCCTGGTTGGAGCCGACCAGGCCACCGACCCTACCAGCCTCGCCGCCCGAGACATGGGTGCTGGAGTGGGAGTCGCTGATGCGGCCATCGTTAGTATTTTCACCGACCAGGCCACCGACGTTCAGGTTGGTGCCGGCAACATTGATCGTGCCGGTGCTGGAGGCGTTGGCGATGATGCCGCCGCGGTTCGAGCCCACCAGACCACCGACCCCCTTAGAGTTACGACTCCTCATTTGACCCAAGAGGGTGGTATCGGCATGGCTGTTGGTGATTCTCGCCGTGCCATCGGGGTTGGAGATGTTTTCACCCACCAGGCCACCCATTGCATAAGTGTACTTGTTGCCGATCACCAGGCCGCTGGCCGAGGAGTTGGCGATGTCGCCGTTCAGGTTGAGACCGACCAGGCCACCCAGGGAGTTGAAATAAGACCCCGCGGTTACCCGTATATCCTTGGCTTTGACATTGCGGATACTGCCCATATTCCATCCGGCAAGGCTGCCGATGCTGTAGCTGGAGGAGGAGCCATTGGTTGAAATACGTTCGAGGTTCAGGTTGCTGATCTGCCCCCGGTTCGTGCTGAACAGCCCGACAAAGGCGGTGGTGCCATAGATGGACAGATCGCTGATGGTATTGCCCAGGCCATCGAGCTTGCCAGTGAAGGCGTTGTATTCGCCAAGCGTCTTGAAGCTGCCCTGGCCGGTGATCTGGTTACCCAGTACATAGCGTCCAGTCATGTCGTTTTCGATATCGCGCAGTTGCTTCAGGTTCTGCACCACCTGGTAGGCCTCGCCGTTGGCGCTGAAATGGGCATCCGCACCGGAGAGGGTGACGCTCTTGTCATCCTTGAGGCTGTGGCCATTTTTGGAGTTCAACTCCAGGCTGGCTCCCGATCCGCTCAGTGCGACATTGTCGTTCAGGCGGATGCCGCCCTGTGCGGCATTCAGGGCTAGGGCTGCACCAGCGCCGGTGGCGCTCAATGCCGCATTGACCTGGACGTCGCCGCGTTCGGCGGTCAGGCCGAGCTTGTTGCCGCTGCTCCAGGAAACCGCCTTGTTGACCGACAGGTTGCCCTTGCTGCTCAGTTCGACGTTGGTCCGGGCCAGGTTCTGGGCCAGGGTATCGGCATGCAGTGTCGGGGCAGTGCCGATATTGCCGCCAGTTCCGTTGTTGCCGTTGATCCCGCCGTCAATGACCAGTCCACGCATGGATGGATTCTCGGCCTTGGAAACGCTCACCTCGTTCGAGCGGATCTTCCAGGTACCGGTCGTGCCCTTGTCGGCGCGGGTGTCCACTTGCGAGGCCAGTTGCACTTCGACCCGAGCGCCGCGGTTTTCCACCACGCCACCGTTGCCCTGGCCGCCCAGGGCGCTGGCGTCCTGGCGTCCGGCCACCTGGACGATACCGTTGTCGCCACCGTCGAGGACAATCTTGCCGGCCTTGTTCTGCAAGGTCTTGGCCTCGATCACGCCCTGGTTGCTCACCACGTTTTTCAGCAGGCTGCTGGCGCTGCTGGCGGTCATCAACACCTGGCCGCCGCCAGCCTTGAGCAGGCCACCGTTCTGCACCAGGGCATCCACCGCGGCACCCTTCACCTGCAGGTTGAGCAGGCCGTTGCCGTCGAAGTTGACGCTGAAGTCCTTGCCCGCGCCCAGCGCGACACTACCCATCTGCGCCTGGATCACCCCGCTGTTGCTGACCTGCGCGCCGAGCAGGGCGACGCTGCCGCCTTCGCTGGCGGTGATCTGGCCGGCGTTGCTCACGGCAGCGCTGGAGTTGCCGGCGAAGCGATAGCTGCCGTCGAGGAAATCCTTGTCGCTGATGTTCTGGGTGGAGGCCACCAGGCCACCGACGTTGACCTGGGCGGACTTGCCGAAGACCACGCCATTGGGGTTGATCAGGAACACCTGGCCGTTGGCGTTGATGCGGCCCTGGATATCACTGCCCTGGGTGCCGACCACTCGGTTGAGGGCGACCGAGTGGCTGCCGGGCTGGTGGAAGCTGACACTCTCGTCGCCGGCGACGCTGAAGTCGTTCCAGTTGGCGATCATTTTGTTGCTCTGCTGCTCGACGGTCATGTGCTTGCCGTCATTGCTGGTGTGGATGCCGGCCTCGCCCGAGACTATCGCGGCGCCACCCGGCAGGGCGAAGGCCGGGGCCTGGGCCAGCAGACCCAGCAGCGAGACGCCAGCGGCGATCACGACCTTGAGTCGGCTTGATTTGCCTCGGCGCCGGGTGCCTTCGCTGGCGACATTCCAGCAACCAGTGGCCTGGTTCCAGATCAATGCATAACTTTTGTTCATGGTGCGTCCTCTATGTGAATACTCTGCTGGTCCTCCCAGCAGAACGGGTACTACGGGTGCGGAGCAGAAATGACGGCCTGCTCCGAAGCGATCGTGAGAGGCGGCGTGTCAGCCCTCCCAGGCCATGGGAGGGGAGGCTGGAAGGAGGGGAGAGCGCCTGATCCACCGAGTGCTGAGCCAATACGCAATCGCGGGTCATTTCTCTCAATCAACTTTGATTTCGTGTACTTGGGAGCGGCTGTCCGGGAGAGGCATGAAGACCTTTATCGAGTCATGGGTTTTAAAGGGGGATTGCACTTTCGATGTTCGATTGATTTGTTTGCTTCAAGCATTGATTGACGCGGCTGTTGAGCCTTCTGGGGGTTGCATGTATTGGCTGGCTGGGCTGCGGTGATTAATTAAGCAAAAGGCCAGGGGCAAAAAAACCAGAACTTTCCTAACTGGTGGTTAGCCCTTTCCGGTTTGAGGCGTAAGGCGGGATGGAGTTGCTCGCGGCTGTTGAAACCTGTCCTGACTCACGCCTGTAAGAGGCTGGAGTTGGCGGGGCTTCGTGCATAACCAGCGCTGCTCTTACTTTGGCGATATTGGAAAGTTTCAGCATCGCTGAATGTTCTGTGGGGAGACTGTCGAAGTTGAAGTTTGGATGTAAATGACGACGATAGTTTGTATTTGGGGGGAAGTTGGTTTGTGTTTGTCTGGTTTCCAAACTTGGAAACTTCTTGTGCTGTGTTTGTTTTTATCGTTAGTCAGATTGATGGGGGCACAAAGTGGGTGGTCATATTGTTGACTCCTTTTGCTCGCCGACCTGTTCCCAGCCCGGCCGGATCGCTGTTGCCGGCCCACTGTTATTCAGCTTTGCCGACCGCGCCAGGGACCAAATAGAAGGACACTCGGGAGAGGCTCTCGCCGCTGATTTCACAACAGCCGGCGCCCGGCTAGAATACCGACGGATCACTCTTGATCCATCCCCTATTGCCACAGACCAAAGCGTCATTCTCCAGAAGAGGGTGACGCTATTGTTCGTGGGGCAACGGCCCGCTTGCGCCGGTTGCCGGGGTTCGATTCACAGGAAGGTATTCCATGATTCCAGCGTGTTGCCGGGCTGTCGTTCTCTGTCTGTTGTTGGCTCCATCGCCGGTGCTGTTCGCACAGGAGCAAGCTATTTCCCTGGTCGGGCGGGTGGCGGTGGCCAGTCGACCCTGGCTGAACGAAGAGGACCGGCAGTGGCTGGCAAGCAGAGGGCCGCTCACAGTGGGCGTGGCGTTGCCCGACTACCCGCCGCTGGGCATGCTCGATGTCAATCGGTTCCAGGGCATTACCGCGGATTATCTGTCCTTGCTGTTCGAGACGCCTCCCGTGGTGCGTCAGTTTCCTTCCCGGCAGGTGGCGTTGACTGCCCTGCGCAATGGTGAGATCGACCTGCTCGGCGGCGGCACCGAAGTGGAGGCCAACGAAAACGGGCTGCGGCTGACCCATGGTTATGAACCTGATCAGCCGGTGCTGGTCACGGCCGAAGGTCGTCCATTCGATCCACAGACACAGGGTACGACACTGGCCGTGGCTGCCGGCTACCTTTCCCAGAAGCAGATTTTGGGCGCCTATCCAAACAGTCGGCTGCTGATCTTCGCTTCGCCGCAGCGCGCGCTCGAGGCGTTGAGCCTCGGGGAGGTCGACGGGGTGATCGATGACGCGATATCAGCCCATTACCTGATCAACATCAATTACCTGTTGAACCTGCATATCGAGAACTTCGCCCCGGTAGAAAGCCATGGGTTCGGCTTCCTCGTGCGGGCTTCCGATGCTCGGCTGCATGCCTTGATCGAGCGGGCCCTGCTGCCGATTCGGGCACGATACGGCGAAAAAATCCTGCGAGGCTGGAGCGCGGGGCGCAACCTGCGCCTGACTCAGCAGCGGGTGACGCTGACGCCTGCCGAGAACCGATGGCTGGCCGCGCACCCGGAAATCCCGGTGACCGTCAATGATTCTCTCGGTGCCTTGGGGCAACTGGACCGCAATGGGCGGGTGCGGGGTATCGGCCCTGACTATCTCGAGTTGATCAGCCAGCGCAGCGGCCTGAAGTTCCGCCTTGTCCATGTGCAGAACTACACCGAGATGAAAGCGCAGATGGGTAATGGCAAGGCCCTCATGACCGCCATCGTTGCGCCCGGCCCGGACGCCGAGGCGGATATGGAGATCCTTCTGCCGTACCTGAGGAGCTCGGTCGTGCTGATGACTCTGCGCGGTCCCCAGCATGACGCTATCCATAGCCTGCAAGACTTGCAGGGCAAACGCCTGGCCAGCGTATCGGGCTATTTCATCAATCAGATCATCCAGCAGGACTATCCGGATATCCGGCTACAGATCTACCCCAACTTCCGGGAGGCCATGCGCAGTGTCGACGATGGGCGCAGCGACGCTTTCGTCGGTGGTGACTACACCGGCCGCTTCCTGTCCGCCCAGGGTTTCAACAACCGTTTGCGGGTGAGCGACATTCTTGACGAGTACTCCCGGCCAGTCAGTCTCGGGGTGCTGAAAGGCCAGGAAGAATTGCGCAGCATCCTGGAGAAGGCTCAGGTCGCCATCGCCCCGGAAGAGGTGGCTGATATCGTCGAACGGTGGGAGCCACGGTTCGCTGCCACCGGCGGCCACTTCTGGCGTGACCATCGCAGCAATATCCTGCGGCTCGGCGGCGTATTCGGCTTGCTGGTCCTGCTGTCGCTGATATGGGGTTTCTACCTGACCCGCCAAGTGCGCAAGACCCGCCAGGCCGAAGGCGAGCTGGCGCTGGCGCGGGAGAAGGCCGAAGCGGCCAACGAGGCCAAGAGCGTCTTTTTGTCCACCATGAGCCATGAGATCCGTACCCCGCTGAACGCCATCATCGGCTTGCAGGAAGTGGTGCAGCAGAAGGCCGAACAGGGCGAGTTGGATCTGCCGTCGCTGGTGGTTGCGCAGGAGGCGGCACAGGGGTTGCTGCTGTTGCTCGGCAATGTGCTCGACCTGAACCGGATCGAGTCCGGGATGATCGACTCGGCGCCCGAAACGGTGCAGCTCAAGGCGCAGATCGAAGCTATCGCGCCGCTGGTGGTCGGCATGGCGCGGCAGAAGCACCTAGTGTTCGAGATGCAGTTCACGGGCGACATGGAGCAATGGGTGCTGATCGATCCGCTGCATTTGAAACAAGTACTGTTCAACCTGCTGAGCAATGCCATCAAGTTCACCGAGCGGGGCAGGGTGACGCTACATGCTTCGGGCAGCCGGGAGGCAGACCATCTGCATCTGGTACTGGAGGTCATCGACAGCGGTATCGGTATTTCGGAGCAGGATCAGGCGAGGTTGTTCCAGCCATTCTCCCAGGTCAGCTCGGCCCAGGCCGGGCAAACCTTTGGCAGCGGGCTGGGGCTGAATATCACCCGGCAACTGGTCGAACTCATGGGCGGCAAGATCGTCCTGAGCAGCGAGCCGGATATAGGTTCCTGCTTCAGCGTGACCCTGCAACTGCCCCTGGCCGAGGCGCCTGCCGAAGCCGCGGTAGAAGTGCCGCAGGCGAGCACGGAGCCGCTTTCGCTGAACATCCTCGTCGCCGAAGACAATGCGTTCAGCCGGCTGACGCTGGAAGAACAATTGCTGGTTCTGGGGCATCGCGTGACGCTGGTCGAGGATGGGCAGGCGGCGTGGGAAGCCTGGCTGGCTGCCGAGTACGATGTGTTGATCACCGACAGTCAGATGCCGCGCCTGGGTGGCTATGACTTGACCCTGCGCATCCGCCAGAAGGAGCGCGAGGAGGGGCGCCGACGCTGCTGGATCCTCGGTGCGACCGCCAGTGCCGAGGATGCGGAAATCCAGCGATGCCTGTCTGCCGGGATGGACGATGTGGTGTTCAAGCCCCTGACGCAGCAGGTGTTGCGACAGGCGCTGGAGAATACCCAACGAGCCCCTGGGCGGGATTGAGCACGACGAACCGCTCACCGGGAAAGCATTCTGACAATCCCATCACGGACGATGGCGGCGCTGGTTGAGCTGGCCCGGCGCCGGCTTTTCGCACGGGTCACCGGGGTGGCCAGAAAAGCGCTACTGGCTGCTTCGGATGGCACGCAGCGCCTCGCTCTACCTGCCTTGAAACCTGCCGCCTAGACATCTCCCCCCGTGCTTCACTTGGATAGGCCGCCGCCCGTTCGCTCAAGATGGCGGGTAAGACAAATCTTGTAAGTTTTAAGATTCGACTGATTTACGTCTGACACGGGCTCCACTCACTCTTTAGCGTATTCGAGCCGCGTTCTGCCCACCTCCCTGCCTACAGATCACGCGTGGCACTCCTCTCACAGAGAGCAGCCGTGGACAGCAAAGCCGATCCCCTGAAGTCACCCTGACCAATGCCGGATAGGTCCGAACGAACCGCAGATCGCTGACCAAACCCCTTCAAATATTCCTTCCATCGGAGATGACAATGACCCTTCTCTATCGCGACATGAATCAAGCCCAACTCGATGCGGCGTACAACAATACGCAAGCGGTACCGGATTTTCCCGGTATCTACGCAGCCTTGCAGGCTCGTAGCGCCAGTTTCTATGCCTCTATGGCCGGTCGCCTCAATCTGCCTTATGGCACGGGGCCTCGGCAGCGTTATGACTGGCTGCCCTGTGGAAAAGCCGATGCCCCGACCTTCATCTTCATCCATGGCGGTTATTGGCAGAATTGCAGCAAGGAAGATTTCGCATTCATCGCCGCTGGGCCCCTGGCGGCGGGGTTCAACGTTGTCCTGGCCGAATACACGCTTGCGCCGCAAGCCTCGATGACCCAGATCGTCAGCGAGATTGGCAGCCTGCTCGGGCATCTCCAGGCCGACGCCGATCAGCTGGGTATTGCAGGGCACAAGGTGGTGTTGAGCGGGCACTCGGCAGGCGGACACCTTGCGCTGCAGTTCCGCTCGCACCCATGGGTGACCGATGTCCTGGCCATCAGCGCGCTGGTCGACCTGGAGCCGATCAGCCTGAGCTGGCTGAACGAGAAGCTGAGTCTCTCGGATGCGGAAATCGATGCGTATAGCCCGCTGCACCATATCGACAAGGGCGCCCATACCTGGGTAGCGGTGGGCGCCGACGAACTGTCGGAACTGGTCCGCCAGTCCGATGAATACGCCAAGCAGGCGTTGGCCCGAGGAGAGTCTGTGCAACTGATTCACGTACCGGGCTGCACGCACTTTTCAGTGCTGGATGAAATGGCAAAACCGCAGGGAGCCTTACTTCAGGTCCTGTCATCCACCCGTTGATCGTGGGTTTGCACTGAGCAAGTCTGGATCGAGTCGCCAGTTGCTGGCGGCTCGATCGGGCAGGGCGTAGGGATGCTTACATCGACAGGATCAGGCGCCCGGCGAACAGAATCAGGATCACCCCCATGGTCCGTTCGAACCAGTGGCCCATGCGCATGAACAGCAAGCGCACCCGCGAGCTGGAAAAGAACAGCGCGACGATCACGAACCACAGCGCATTCACGCAACACATCCACACACCGTAGAGCGCCTGCACCTTGAGCGGTGTGCTGGCGCTGATCACCGTGGTGAAAATCGCCAGGAAGAACAACGTGGCCTTGGGGTTGGTGGCGTTGGTCAGGAAACCAGTCATGAAGGCCTTGGGCAAGGTCTGTCGTTGCGCTTGATCGTTGCCCGCATCGCTGCCTTCGATCGAGGTCTTGGGTTTGCTGCGCAGCAGGCTGATCCCGAGATAAAGAATGTAGGCCCCACCCACCACCTTGGCCACGCTCAGCAGCCATGGCGTGGTGTGCATCAGCGCACCGACCCCCAGCAGGGTGTACAGCACATGCACGGAAATCCCCGCGCCGATGCCGATGGCCGTGCACAGCCCGACCACCCGGCCAAAGCGCACGCTCTGGCGGATGGTCACGGCAAAATCAGGACCAGGAGCCACCACGGCGAGAAAGTGGATGGTGGCCAGGGCCAGGAATTCGCCTAAATAGTTGGAAAGCATTTCAACTCCAGAAGGTCAGGGGGGACGAGCTGCCGCGATAGCCGACAAAAAAGGAAAGGCTCAGGCGCGGGTTGGCCACCCCCGGGGTGACGGCGTGCATGCGCCTTGAATTGAACATGATGAAATCCCCAGGCTCCGGGCGGACTTCCAGGGAGGGTGTGCCGAGCAGGGCGGGATCGATGCCGTAGCTGTCGCCGCGCATCTCGTCGAACTGGTCCGGTGAAATATCGTGATCCCACATCTGCAGGGCGCCGCCCGCGTCGGGCATGTTCAGGTAGAGGTTGCAGGCGAACTGCGCTTCCAGGCTGTGGGCCTGGAAGCTGTCGGGGGCGTCCTTGGCGAAAATGTCGTGATGGGCGAGGAAGCACACGCCGGGTTTCACCACCCGGGACAGGCCGACGTACATCTTGCGCCCGTACAGGTTTTCCAGGTGGGCGCCGGCCGGCCAGGACTCGTCGAGCATGCAGCGCAGGGTGTCGACAGGAGAGGCATAAGGCGCGCAGCGCGAACGCAGTTCGTCGATGTTGGCGGTGGCGCGCTCGAAATAATCCTCGATCAGCAGCGGCTGGTTTTCCGCTTCATAAAACGCCATGCCGATACGTCCGATGCTGGGGGCATTGATATAGCCCTCGAAGCCAGGGGCGAGAATCTTGTCGCCCAGCTGGATCGCCTGGGCGTGTGGCAGGAAGTTCTTGATGCGCAGGGCGAGCACTTGTTCCTGGGCCAGTTTCTGTATGCACGTCTCATCGAGACGCTCGACGTCAAGCATCATCTGCAGATCCCTCTATCCGATAGTCGTCGAACCCGCGCACGCGGGTTTCCCCTGTGTCAGGCGATGTGTCGCGTGATGTGCAAGGCGACATCGCCGATGAATCAGTCCACGTCGTAGTGAACCGAAAGCATTCCTTTCTTTTGCGAGAGGGAGGCGATAGTGACGTTGCCCAGTTCCTTCAGGCGCTTCACGTGGGTACCCCCGCAGCCATAGGCGGGAAGCTCGCCGAAACCGATTTCCCGCGAGCCTTCGCGCAGCGAGACCAGGCGCGGCAAGTCGGCGGCAATCCAGTGATCGATGCCACTCTGCAGGCTGTCGACGTCGAGTTCCTGCGGGCTGTCGCCGGGCTTGAAGGACACGCGGCCCTCGCCAGGCCAGTGATGGGCCTTGACCGGGACCCAGCCGCGGGTTTCGCCGAAATGGCCGATCAGGTGCCCGGCCGAGTGCATGCGGGTATTGAACTGGCGGCGCTGTTCATCGACCTGGACCTGGACCATGCCCGGGTGCACCGGCTGGCTGACGTAATGAACGATCCGCTCGGGTTCCTGGACCACGCGCAGTACCTGGCTCTCGCCAATCCAGCCGGTGTCGCAGGGTTGGCCACCGCCCTGGGGATGAAAAATCGTGGCACGCAGGACCACCGCGAACTCGTTGTCCTGCGGGGTGCATTCGAGCACTTCAACGTTGGCCTTGAGTTCATCATTATGAAAAAAGAGGCGAAGCGTCATATTCCGTGCCCTTATTAAAATGTCTTTTTTAATTATATGGCGCGGCGGAATTGCGTGATAATCCGTTCAAACCTCAAAGGACTGTTGCGCCGTGAGCATAAATCTTCCTCTTCCGCTGCTGGGTGAAATGGCGATTTTCGTCAAGGTCGTCGAGGTCGGCAGTTTCTCCGAAGCCGCCCGCCAGCTGGGCTCTTCACCGTCAGCGGTGAGTCGCAGCATTTCTCGCCTGGAGAAGGCGCTGGCAACCCGCCTGCTGCAACGCACCACACGCAAGTTGCGCTTGAGCGAAGGGGGCGAGGAGGTGTTCAAGCGTTGCAGCGAGATGGTCAGCGCCGCCAAATCGGTGATGGAGATCAGCGGTCAGTTCACCCACGAGGCCGAAGGCCTGGTGCGGGTCAGCGTGCCCAAGGCGGTCGGGCGTTTTGTCGTGCATCCGTACATGCCCGAGTTTCTGCGGCGCTACCCCAAGGTCGATGTCGAGTTGTTATTGGAAGATCGCGACATCGACCTGATCGACGACAACGTGGACCTGGCCATCCGCATCACCGATCGACCGCCGGCGGGGTTGGTCGGCCGCCAGTTGCTGACCATCGACCATATGCTGTGCGCCACGCCGCAGTACCTGGCCGAGCACGGGACGCCGGGCCATCCCCATGATCTGCTCAACCACAGTTGCATTTACCTGGGCGAAACCCCCAGCGACGCGCGCTGGAAGTTCAAGAAGGGCAGCAAGTCGGTGACCGTCGGTGTGCGTGGGCGTTATGCGGCCAATCACACCGGGGTCCGGCTTGGGGCGGTGCTGGAACATATCGGCATCGGCAGTTTGCCGTACTTCACCGCGCGGCATGCCCTGGAGCAGGGCTCGCTGGTGCAGGTACTGCCGGACTGGACGTTTCTCGCCTCCTACCATGGCGGTGCCTGGCTGCTGCATTCGCCGACCCGTTACCTGCCGCCGAAGTTGCGGGTATTCATTGATTACCTGGTGGAGTGCCTGGCCAAGGAACCGACCTTGAGCCGGCAGGGCAAGCAGGAGACCAAAGGCTACGAACAGCCCGAAGGCGATGGCGTAGGCTGAGCCAGCCGCTCATGGGCAGAAAAACAAAAGGCCCGCCGGTTCAACCGTGCGGGCCTTTGTAGTGTCCGGGCCGGACTCAGTGCTTGCTGTCCTGGGCGGAGAGCGCCAGCAGCTGCTTTTCCTGGTTCCAGTCGAACGGCTCATCGTTCTGCTCGGCCTCGTAGCGGCGCTCTTCGAGCGCCTGGTACAGGTCGATTTCTTCATCGGGCATGTAGTGCAGGCAATCCCCGGCGAAGAACCACAGCAGGTCGCGCGGCACCAGATGGGCGACCTGTGGATAACGCTGCATTACCTGGCACAGTAGATCCTGGCCCAGGTACTGGCTTTCGATCGGATCGATCGGCAGCGAGGCGCGCAGTTCGTCGAAGCGTTCCAGGAACAAGGCATGGCTTTCTTCGGGAACCTGCTCGGCTTCACCCACGGCGACCAGGATACTGCGCAAATGGTCGAGCAGGACGAGATGATCGGCGACGACGTTGGACATGACGTGAGTCCTCAACAGCAAAACGGGCGCGGGAGTATATAGCTCCCGCGCCCGGTTTCATAATCCGCCTGACGGTCTTGCGCCTTAGCGGGTTTTCCCTTCGCTCAGGGTCAGCTCTTCCTTGGCGAAGTCATCGACATCGATGACTTTGCGGCGGGCGGCTTCAGCCTCGCGCAGGGTCTGGGCTTCCACCGGTTGCAGCACGCCGGCTTCCAGCGCGGCGTCGATGGCATGTTCGCCGGCGACCGGTTTGACCTGGCCGTTTTTCAGCGCCTCGTGCAGTTTTTTCTGCAGAGGATGGCTGGCGCTCAACAAGTCGAAGGCCTGTTGCAGGGCACCGACTGGGTCCTCTGCCGATTGTGGGCGGTAGCAGCCAGCCAGCAGCTCTTCCAGGGTCGGGTCGCCCTTGGCTCGACCGATGACCGCGGCGACCTCGACGTCCAATTGGTCGGACGGGCCTTTGTGACGGCGGCCGAATGGGAACACCACCACCCGCAGCAGGCAACCCAGCACCCGGTTGGGGAAGTTGTCGAGCAGTTCGTCCAACGCCCGTTCCGACTGGCCGAGGCTTTCTTCCATGGCCCAGGTGAACAACGGCTGCAGATGCTCCGGCGAATCCAGGTCGTGGTAGCGTTTGAGGGCGGCGGAGGCGAGGTACAGGTGGCTGAGCACATCGCCGAGGCGTGCCGACAGGCGTTCGCGACGCTTCAGTTCGCCGCCCAGCAGCATCATGCTCAGGTCGGCCAGCAAGGCGAAGGCTGCGGCCTGACGGTTGAGGGCGCGGAAATAACCCTGGCTGAGCTTGTCCCCCGGCACCTGTTCCAAGTGCCCCAGGCCCAGGTTCAGCACCAGGGTGCTGGCCGCGTTGCTCACGGCAAACCCGATGTGTTTGAGCAGCAGGCTGTCGAATTCGACCAGTGCCTGATCGTGGTCCTCGCGACCGGCCAGGGCCATTTCCTTGAGCACGAACGGATGGCAGCGAATGGCGCCCTGGCCGAAGATCATCAGGTTGCGCGAGAGGATGTTCGCGCCTTCCACGGTGATGAAGATCGGCGCGCCTTGCCAGCTGCGGCCCAGGTAGTTGTTCGGGCCCATGATGATGGCCTTGCCGCCGTGCACGTCCATGGCGTGGCTGATGCACTCGCGGCCGCGTTCGGTCAGGTGGTACTTGAGAATCGCCGACAGCACCGAGGGTTTTTCCCCCAGGTCGACGGCGTTGGCCGTGAGCATGCGCGCACTGTCCATCAGCCAGGCATTGCCGCCGATGCGGGCCAGGGCTTCCTGGATGCCTTCGAAGGCGTTGAGCGGGACGTTGAACTGCTCACGCACCTGGGCATATTGGCCGGTCACCAGGCTGGTGAACTTGGCCGCGCCGGTGCCGACGGCCGGCAGGGAAATGGAGCGGCCGACCGACAGGCAGTTCATCAGCATCATCCAGCCCTTGCCGAGCATTTCCTGGCCGCCGATAAGGAATTCCAGGGGAATGAACACGTCCTTGCCGGAGTTCGGGCCGTTCATGAAGGCGGCGCCGAGCGGCAGGTGGCGGCGGCCGATTTCCACGCCGGGGGTGTCGGTCGGAACCAGCGCCAGGCTGATCCCCAGGTCTTCATCCTCGCCCAGCAAGTGGTCCGGGTCGTAGGCCTTGAAGGCCAGGCCGAGGAGGGTGGCGACCGGGCCCAGGGTGATGTAGCGCTTTTCCCAGTTCAGGCGCAGGCCGATGGTTTCCTCGCCTTGCCATAGGCCTTTGCAAATCACCCCGGTATCGGGCATGGCGCCGGCGTCGGAACCGGCCAGCGGGCCGGTGAGGGCGAAGCAGGGGATATCGTCGCCACGGGCCAGCCGCGGCAGGTAGTGGTTACGCTGTTCGTCGGTGCCGTAATGCAGCAGCAACTCGGCTGGGCCGAGGGAGTTGGGGACCATCACGGTGGATGCCAGGTCGCCGCTGCGGGTCGCCAGTTTCATCGCCACTTGCGAGTGGGCATAGGCGGAGAAGCCCTTGCCGCCGAACTCTTTGGGGATGATCAGGGCAAAGAAGCCGTGTTGCTTGATGTGCTCCCAGGCCGCGGGTGGCAGGTCCATGGACTGGCCGATCTGCCAGTCGCTGACCATGGCGCACAGCTCTTCGGTGGGGCCGTCGATGAAGGCCTGTTCTTCTTCGCTCAGTTGCGCTTTCGGGTAGGCCAGCAGTTTGTCCCAGTCCGGACGGCCGCTGAACAGTTCACCGTCCCACCAGACCGTGCCGGCATCGATGGCATCGCGTTCGGTTTGCGACATCGGCGGCAGGACTTTCTGGAACCAGCTGAACAGTGGGGCGCTGAAATACTTGCGGCGCAGGTCGGGCAGTAGCAAGGGCGCCGCCACCGCCGCCAGCACTACCCAGAAGATCAGCAGCAACCAACCCGGTGTACGGCTGAAGGTGCCCATGGCCAGGAGGTAGACAGCCACCAGGCCCAGGGCGGGCAGGGGCGCGATGCGGCGGTGGGCCAGGTAGGCAATACCGACCAGCAGAACCAGTATCCACAACAACAGCATATTTAATCCTCCGTGAAGCCAGGGGCAAAATCACCCACAGAGCTTAGTCGGCATCCGACAAAAGGGGTGATAGGGCAGTACGCTTGAAGCGGTAAGAAGAAGCGGACGCAACACGTCAGGCATTGGGTCAGCAGCTTGTCGATCTTGTCAGGCTTGAAGCGGCAGCCTCTGATGTTTGGCCGAAACGTCGTTATCGCTGGGATGAGGCCGTCGTTAGACTCGAGACTTCACTCGGAGATCATTCCCATGCACGAGTACTTGAGTCCCAGCCGCTTCATCGATAGTGACCACCCCGCGGTGGTGGAGTTCGCGGAAACTCATCGTGGCCCCAGCAGCGATCCGCTGGAGCAGGCGGTGAGCCTCTATTACGCGGTGCGCGAAGCCGTGCGCTACAACCCCTACACCTTCAGTCGCGACCCCGAGACCCTGCGTGGCAGCCATGCCCTGGCCTCGGGCGAAAGTTACTGCGTGCCCAAGGCCACCCTGCTTGCCGGCTGCGCGCGGCATTGCGGGATCGCCGCGCGGATCGGCCTGGCGGACGTGCGCAATCACCTGTCGACCCCACGTTTGCTGGAATTGCTGCGCAGTGACGTTTTTGCCATGCACGGTTATACCGAGCTGTACCTGCAAGGGCGCTGGGTCAAGGCCACGCCGGCGTTCAACCGGAAACTCTGCGAGATGTACGATGTGGCGCCACTGGAGTTCGATGGCCGCCACGACAGCGTATTCCACCCCTTCAACCGCCAGGGCGAGCAGATGATGGAGTACGTGCTGGACCACGGACAATTCGCCGACGTCCCCGAGACCTTCTTCTTCAAGCACCTGGAAACCTGCTATCCACATCTGTTCGCCGAGCAGATGCCGATGCTGCTGGGCGACATGCAGGGTGATTTGAGTCAGGTCTGATCCGGCGTAGACTGCCTCGGCATTCATCACTGAGGAGCGGTCATGCTGAAGATCTGGGGTCGGAAAAACTCGTCGAATGTCAGGAAAGCATTGTGGTGCGCCGAAGAACTCGGCTTGACCTACGAGGCGGTGGATGCCGGTGGTGCCTTCGGTGTGGTGGATACCCCGGAATATCGGGCGCTGAATCCCAATGGGCGGATTCCGCTGATCGAGGACGACGGCTTTGTGCTGTGGGAATCCAACACCATCGTGCGTTATCTCGCCGCGCGCCATGCCGCCGGCACGGCCTGGTACCCGGACGATGTGCGGGCGCGGGCCTCGGCCGAGAAGTGGATGGACTGGACCACCTCGACCTTTGCCGAACCCTTCCGCCATCTGTTCTGGGGTGTGCTGCGCACGCCGGCGGAGCAGCAGGACTGGGACAAGATCAATGCCGCGCTGAACAACTGCGGCGAACTGCTGGCAGTAGTCGACCAGGCCCTGGCCGAACATCCCTACCTGTCCGGCGACGCAATCGGCATGGGCGATATCCCGCTGGGCAGCTTTATTTATGCCTGGTTCGAAATGCCCATCGAGCGCCCGCAATTGTCTAATCTGCAAGCCTGGTACGCGCGCCTGCAGCAGCGTCCGGCCTATCGCAAGGCGGTGATGACCGCGTTGACTTAATACTGACTATCAATACAGGTGACTGTACTTGTGCGGCGTCGGCAAGCACCATTGGGTGTATCCGGCGCCGTTGCAATGCAGACGATCCGCCCTTACCTATAATGTTCTCCCTTCTTGGTGCGTAAATCCGATATGAGTTCCGCTCTGTCCATCCGGCAGCTAACCAAAACCTACGGCAACGGTTTCCAGGCCCTGAGTGGTATCGATCTGGATGTCGCCGAAGGTGACTTCTTCGCCTTGCTCGGCCCCAACGGCGCCGGCAAATCCACCACCATCGGCATCCTCTCGACCCTGGTGAACAAGACCAGCGGCACGGTGAATGTCTTCGGCCATGACCTGGACCGCGAGCCCGCCGCGCTCAAGCGTTGCATCGGC
Source organism: Pseudomonas sp. GW460-12-10-14-TSB1 (assembly GCF_017349775.1). Classification (NCBI taxonomy): domain Bacteria; kingdom Pseudomonadati; phylum Pseudomonadota; class Gammaproteobacteria; order Pseudomonadales; family Pseudomonadaceae; genus Pseudomonas; species Pseudomonas sp. GW460-12-10-14-TSB1. The sequence continues at coordinate 76,167 of NZ_JACNAC010000015.1, read as the reverse complement.
GTGGTGCCGCAGGAGTTCAACTTCAACCAGTTCGAGAAGACCTTCGACATCGTCGTGACCCAGGCCGGTTACTACGGCATCCCGACCAAGGTCGCCAAGGAGCGGGCCGAGCAGTACCTGACCCAGCTCGGGCTGTGGGACAAGCGCGATGTGCCGTCACGCTCGCTGTCCGGCGGCATGAAGCGCCGGCTGATGATCGCCCGCGCCCTGGTGCACGAGCCGCGCCTGTTGATCCTCGACGAACCAACCGCTGGCGTGGACATCGAGCTGCGTCGTTCGATGTGGACCTTCCTCACCGAACTGAACCAGAAAGGCATCACCATCATCCTCACCACCCATTACCTGGAGGAGGCTGAGCAGCTGTGCCGCAACATCGGCATCATCGACCACGGCACCATCGTCGAGAACACCAGCATGCGCCAGCTGCTCAGCCAGCTGCATGTGGAAACCTTCCTGCTCGACCTGAAGACCGACATGAAGATGGCGCCGCAACTGATCGGCTATCCGAGCAGACTGGTGGACAGCCACACCCTGGAAGTCCAGGTCGACAAGGCTGTAGGCATCACCGCGCTGTTCAGCCAGTTGGCCCAGCAGAACATCGAAGTGCTGAGCCTGCGTAACAAAACCAATCGCCTTGAGGAGTTGTTCGTGTCCCTGGTGGAGAAAAACCTGTCGAAGGTGGCGGTATGAGTTCAGAGCTACGGCCCAACCTTGTCGCACTGAACACCATCGTCTATCGCGAAGTCCGGCGTTTTACCCGGATCTGGCCGCAAACCCTGCTGCCGCCGGCGATCACCATGGTTCTGTACTTCGTGATCTTCGGCAACCTGATCGGCCGGCAGATTGGCGACATGGGCGGTTTCACTTACATGGAGTACATAGTGCCGGGCCTGATCATGATGTCGGTGATCACCAACTCCTACGGCAACGTGGTCTCGAGTTTCTTCGGCAGCAAGTTCCAGCGCTCCATCGAGGAACTGATGGTGTCGCCAGTGTCGCCGCACACCATCCTCATCGGCTACACCCTGGGCGGTGTGCTGCGGGGGCTGGCGGTAGGCGTGATCGTGACGCTGCTGTCGCTGTTTTTCACCCACCTGCAGGTCCACCACCTGGGCATCACCTTGCTGGTAGTGGTCCTGACCGCGACCATCTTTTCGCTGTTGGGCTTTATCAACGCGGTATTTGCACGCAACTTCGACGATATCTCGATCATCCCGACCTTCGTGCTGACTCCGCTGACCTACCTGGGCGGGGTGTTCTACTCCATCACCCTGCTGCCGCCGTTCTGGCAGACGGTGTCGCTGGCCAACCCGGTGCTGCATATGGTCAACGCTTTCCGTTTCGGCATCCTGGGGGTTTCCGACATCCAGATCAGCGTGGCCATTACCTTCATGCTGGTAGCCACCGTGGTCCTGTACTTCGGTTGTGCCCGCCTGCTGGTCAGCGGTCGCGGCATGCGCCAGTAAGCCCGCGCAGAAACAACAACGGCCTCCCTCGGGAGGCCGTTTGCGTTTCTACAGCCGGCTCTGTTTGCGGCGGCGCCATTGCCGGCTGACCCACCAGCGCCAGTACAGCATGGTCAGGCAATAGGCGAGGGCGCCCAGCACCAGGCCGGCCACCACCGAGCCCAGCAGGAAGGGTTGCCAGAGGGTCGAGAGTTCGCCGCTGATCCACTCCCAGGTCAGCTCGTCGGGCAGGGTCCTGGCGGGCACGTTCATCAACCAGGCACCGACCTGATAGGTGCAGAAGAACACCGGCGGCATGGTGATCGGATTGGTCAGCCAGACCAGGCTCACGGCAATTGGCATGTTGCCGCGCACGGAAATGGCCAGCACGGCGGCCAGCAGCATTTGCGCCGGGATCGGCATAAAGGCCGCGAACAGGCCGACCGCCATGGCGCGCGCCACGGAGTGCCGGTTGAGGTGCCAGAGGTTGGGGTCATGCAGCAACGTGCCAAGAAAGCGTAAGGACTTATGTTCCCTGATGCTGGTCGGATCTGGCATGTAACGTTTGAATAGGCGCCGGGGCATAAGGCTTCTCGGTCAGTTCAGGCGGCAAGTATGCCCGGATTCTAAAAGGCGCCCATTCAGACTTTGTGACAAATGATAAAGCTGGCGCCCGGTCCGCTGAGCTAAGCCAGAGAGTGGGAACACTCAAAACTGCTCAAGGACGGGCTTATGCGCACAGGGATGCTGGCGTTGGCGGCGGGGCTGCTGAGCCTGCGCTTTTTGCCGGCGCTGCCAGCGATCGGATGGCTGGCCGTACTGCCGGTGGTGGCCTTGATGCTGCTGCCGTTTCGCACCTATCCATTGGCCTTTTTTCTGCTGGGCCTGGCGTGGGCCTGCATCAGCGCGCAATGGGCGCTGGACGATCGTTTGGCGGAACCGCTCGACGGACAGACCCGATGGCTTGAAGGCCGGGTGGTGGGGCTGCCGCAGCAGGCCGAGGGCCTGGTGCGTTTCGAACTGGAAGGCGGGCGGGCGCGGCGCGGGCGGATCCCCCAACGCTTGCGCCTGGCCTGGTATGGCGGGCCACCGGTCCACAGCGGCGAGCGCTGGCGCCTGGCGGTGAAACTCAAGCGGCCCGTCGGCCTGGTCAATCTGCAAGCCTTCGATCACGAGGCCTGGCTGCTGGCCCAGCGCATCGGCGCCACGGGCACGGTCAAGGATGGGCAGCTGCTGGCCGCGACGCAGGAGAGTTGGCGTGCGCGCATTCGCCAGCGCTTGCTGCAAGTCGATGCCCAGGGGCGCGCTGGTGGCCTGGCGGCCCTGGTACTGGGTGACGGCTCGGGGCTGAGCCGGGAAGACTGGCGTGTCCTGCAAGACACTGGGACCGTGCATCTGATGGTGATTTCCGGGCAGCACATCAGTTTGCTGGCCGCCGTGATGTACGCCCTGGTGGCGGGGCTGGCCCGCTACGGCCTGTGGCCCGGACGTCGGCCCTGGCTACCCTGGGCTTGTGGGTTGGCGTTCGCTTCGGCCCTGGGGTACGGGTTGCTGGCGGGGTTCGATGTGCCGGTGCGTCGTGCCTGCGTGATGGTTGCCCTGGTGCTGATCTGGCGTCTGCGCTTTCGTCACCTGGGCGCCTGGTGGCCGTTCCTGTTGGCGTTGAATGCGGTGCTGTTGTTCGAGCCGCTGGCCAGTCTACAGCCAGGGTTCTGGCTGTCCTTTACCGCGGTGGCGGTGCTGATCCTGATCTTCGGCGGGCGCCTGGGAGGCTGGCGCTGGTGGCAGTCCTGGACCCGTATCCAATGGTTGATCGCCATCGGCCTGTGCCCGGTGCTGCTGGCGCTGGGTTTGCCCATCAGCCTCAGCGGGCCGCTGGCCAATCTGTTGGCGGAACCCTGGATCAGCCTGCTGGTGTTGCCGCCGGCGTTGCTCGGCACCTTGTTCCTGGCGGTGCCTTACCTGGGCGAAGGCTTGCTCTGGCTGGCCGGTGGTTTGCTGGACGTACTGTTCCGCGGTCTGGCGCTGCTGGCTGCCCAATGGCCGGCCTGGATAGCGCCGGCCATACCGCTCTGGGCCTGGAGCATCAGCGCGCTGGGGGCCTTTCTGTTGTTGCTGCCCGCCGGCGTGCCGCTGCGTCCCTTGGGATGGCCGATGTTGCTGTTGATGGTGTTCCCGCCGAAAAACACGTTGCCGTATGGCGAGGCGGAGGTCTGGCAACTGGATGTCGGGCAGGGCTTGGCGGTGCTGGTGCGGACTCGCGAGCACGCGATGCTGTATGACGCCGGCCCGCGTTTTGGCGACTCCGACCTGGGCGCCCGGGTGGTGCTGCCATCGTTGCGCAAGCTGGGCATTGCCCGCCTCGACCTGATGCTGCTCAGCCACGCCGATGCCGATCACGCCGGTGGCGCCGACGCCATCCAGCGCGGCTTGCCGGTGGCCAGGCTGGTCAGCGGCGATCCCGAGGGATTGCCGGCCTATTTGCCGGCAGAGCCTTGCGCCAGCGGCGAGCAGTGGCAATGGGACGGAGTACGTTTTTCCCTGTGGCAATGGGCAGATGCGCAGAACGGCAACCAGAAGTCCTGCGTGATGCAGGTCGAGGCCAAGGGCGAGCGTTTGCTGCTGACGGGGGATATCGATGCCCAGGCGGAACGCGCGCTGTTGAATACTCCGCTGGCCGTCGAAACCCACTGGTTACAGGCGCCGCACCACGGCAGCCGCAGCTCGTCGTCCCCGGCCTTGCTCAAGGCCCTTGCGCCTTCGGCGGTGCTGATCTCCCGGGGACACGGCAATGGCTTCGGGCATCCGCACCCGCAGGTCGTCGAGCGTTATCGCCAGCAAGGGACCGCCATTTACGACAGTGCGGAGCAAGGAGCGCTGCAGTTGATGCTGGGCACATACGCCGAACCGACGAGCCTGCGGGCGCAGCGACGCTTTTGGCGCAAATGGCCACTATCTCCTTAAATAACCGGGAGTTATTAAAGCCAGGAGGCATGCGACATCAGGTTCTTCGGTGCATTCGGCCCCTATGTTAGAGTGGCGCACTTTTTCGAGGGGACTGTCACTGTGTGGGAATTGGTCATATCCGGCGGCTGGATGATGTTGCCGATCATTCTGAGTTCCATTGCCGCGGTCGGCATCATTGCCGAGCGCCTGTGGACCCTGCGGGCCAGCCGTGTTACTCCGCCGCATCTGCTGGGGCAGGTCTGGCGCTGGATCAAGGACAAGCAACTCAATAAGGACAAACTCAAGGAACTGCGCGCCCATTCTCCCCTGGGGGAAATCCTCGCGGCCGGCCTGGCCAACTCCAAGCATGGCCGCGAGGTCATGAAGGAGTGCATCGAAGAGGCGGCTGCCCGGGTCATCCACGAACTGGAGCGCTACCTCAATGCCCTCGGCACTATTGCCGCCATGGCGCCGCTGCTGGGCTTGCTGGGTACGGTGCTGGGCATGATCGATATCTTCAGCTCGTTCATGGGCTCGGGCATGACCACCAACGCCGCGGTGCTGGCCGGTGGTATCTCCAAGGCGCTGATTACCACCGCGTCCGGCCTGATGGTCGGTATCCCGGCGGTGTTCTTCCACCGTTTCCTGCAACGCCGGGTCGATGAACTGGTGGTTGGCATGGAGCAGGAAGCCATCAAGCTGGTCGAAGTGGTGCAGGGCGACCGCGACGTCGATCTGGCCGAGGGCAAAGCGTGAAATTCCGCCGCAAGCCACGGGAAACCATCGATATCAACCTCGCGTCGCTGATCGACGTGGTGTTTATCCTGCTGCTGTTTTTCGTCGTGACCACCACCTTCACCAGGGAAACCCAGTTGCGCGTCGAGTTGCCGGAGGCCGTCAGCGGTTCGCCGGCCGAAGACCAGCAGACCAAGCAGCTGGATATCGCCATCAGCGCCGACGGGGTGTTTTCGGTGAACAACCAAGTGCTGCCCAAGAGTGACCTGGCCAGCCTGATCGAAGCCTTGCAGAAGGAGTCGGCGGGTGACACCAACCTGCCGCTGTCCATCAGCGCCGACGGCAAGACCCAGCACCAGGCTGTCATTACTGCGATGGACGCCGCCGGCAAGCTCGGTTTCAGCCATCTGCGCATGACCACCGTCGAGGCGGCGCCAGCACCCTGATGGCCATGTCTGATCGTCTGCTCGCTGCCTGGTACAACGGCCACCCCGCGCTGAGCCTGCTGCGGCCCCTGGAATGGCTCTACCGACGGGTGGTGGTGCGCAAGCGCGAACGCTTCCTGGCCGGCGAGGGCAATGTTTACCAGCCACCGGTGCCGCTGGTGGTGGTGGGTAATATCACCGTGGGCGGTACTGGCAAGACGCCGTTGATCCTGTGGATGATCGAGCATTGCCAGCGCAGCGGGCTGCGGGTCGGCGTGGTCAGCCGGGGTTATGGCGCCAAGCCACCGCAGTTGCCATGGCGGGTCGCCGCCGAGCAGAGCGCCGATGTCGCCGGCGACGAACCCTTGCTGATCGTCCAGCGCACCGGCGTGCCACTGATGATCGACCCCGACCGCAGCCGCGCCGTGCGGGCCTTGCTGGCCGCCGAGCCGCTGGACCTGATTCTCTCCGACGACGGCATGCAGCATTACCGCATGGCCCGCGACCTCGAACTGGTGTTGATCGATGCCGCGCGTGGGCTGGGTAACCGACGCTGCCTGCCGGCCGGGCCGCTGCGCGAGCCGGTCGAGCGCCTGCAAAGCGTCGACGCGGTGCTCTACAACGGCGCCAGCGACGATAGCGAGGATGGGTTCGCCTTTCGCCTGGCGCCCACCGCCCTGGTCAATCTGCAAAGCGGTGAACGCCGCGGGCTTGAGCACTTCGCGCCGGGGCAGGCACTGCACGCGGTGGCCGGCATCGGCAATCCGCAACGTTTCTTCACTACCCTTGAAACGCTACACTGGCAGCCTGTCCCGCATGCTTTCGCCGACCACGCCGAATACAGCGCGCAGGTGCTGAGTTTCACCCCGTCGCTGCCGCTGGTCATGACCGAAAAGGATGCGGTGAAGTGCCGTGCCTTCGCGGCTCCCGACTGGTGGTACCTGGCGGTGGATGCTGTGCCATCCCCGGCCTTCGTGGCCTGGTTCGATACACAGCTGATGCGTCTGTTGCCCGCTCGTCTTTTGCCTTAAACGCTTCTATCCAGGGAATTCTCATGGACACCAAATTGCTCGATATCCTCGCTTGCCCGATCTGCAAGGGACCGCTGAAGCTCAGCGCCGACAAGACCGAGCTGATCAGCAAGGGCGCCGGCCTGGCCTATCCGATCCGCGATGGCATCCCGGTCATGCTGGAAAGCGAAGCCCGCACCCTCAGCACCGACGAGCGCCTGGATAAATGACCACAGCCTTTACCGTTGTCATTCCAGCCCGATTCGCCTCCACCCGCCTGCCGGGTAAACCGCTGCAGTTGATCGCCGGCAAGCCGATGATCCAGCACGTCTGGGAACAGGCCTGCAAGAGCGGCGCCCAGCGCGTGGTGGTGGCGACCGATGATGTGCGTATCGTCGAGGCCTGCCAGGGTTTCGGCGCCGAAGCGGTGCTGACCCGCGAGGACCACAACTCCGGGACCGATCGCCTGGCGGAAGTCGCCAGCCAGCTGGGCCTGGCCGCGGACGCCATCGTGGTCAACGTCCAGGGCGACGAACCGTTGATCCCGCCAGCGGTGATCGACCAGGTGGCCGCCAACCTGGCCGCCCACGCCGAAGCGAGCATGGCCACCCTGGCCGAGCCGATCAAGGACGTCGAGACCCTGTTCAACCCGAACGTGGTCAAGGTGGTCAGTGACATCAACGGCCTGGCCCTGACCTTCAGCCGCGCCACCTTGCCCTGGGCGCGCGACGCCTTTGCGAAAAACCGCGACCTGCTGCCGGAAGGCGTGCCTTATCGCCGCCATATCGGCATCTATGCCTACCGCGCCGGCTTCCTGCATGACTTCGTCAGCTGGGGCCCGTGCTGGCTGGAAAACACTGAGTCGCTGGAGCAGTTGCGGGCCTTGTGGCACGGCGTGCGTATTCATGTCGCCGATGCCCTGGAAGCGCCGCCTGGCGGTGTCGATACCGCCGAAGACCTTGAGCGCGTTCGTCGCCTGCTGGAGGCCTGATGCGGGTTCTGTTTGTCTGCCTGGGCAATATCTGCCGTTCGCCGACGGCGGAGGGCGTATTGCGCCACAAGTTGCGCGAAGCGGGGCTGGCCGATCGGGTCGAAGTCGCGTCCGCGGGGACCGGCGAATGGCACATCGGCAAGGCGCCGGACAAGCGCAGCCAGCGCGCGGCGCTGTTGCGCGGCTATGACCTGTCGGCCCAGCGCGCCCAGCAGGTCAGCAGCGCGGACTTTGCCCGCTACGACCTGATCCTGGCCATGGACGAAAGCAACCTGCGCAACCTCAAGGCGCTGCAGCCGGCCCAGGGCAAGGCCGAACTGGACCTGTTCCTGCGTCGCTACGAGGCGGCGGTGGACGAGGTGCCGGATCCTTACTACGACGGTGAACAAGGTTTCGAGCAGGTCCTGGACCTGATCGAATACGCCAGCGACCGGCTGGTGATCGAACTGAAGGGGCGGCTATGAGCTTGCATCTGCAGTCCCAGGTTTCCCTCAAACCCTTCAACACTTTCGGCGTCGATGTGCGCGCGCAACTGTTCGCCGAGGCCCACAGCGACGCCGACGTGCGTGAGGCGCTGGCCTATTCGGCGCAGCATCAACTGCCGCTGCTGGTGATTGGCGGCGGCAGCAATCTGCTGCTGACCGCTGATATTCCGGCGTTGGTCTTGCGCATGAGTACTCGGGGCATTCGCCTGCTGAGCGATGATGGCCAGCAAGTGGTGGTCGAGGCCGAAGCCGGCGAGACCTGGCATCCGTTCGTGCAATGGACCCTTGAGCAGGGCTTGTCCGGCCTGGAAAACCTCAGCCTGATTCCGGGGACTGTGGGCGCGGCACCGATGCAGAACATCGGCGCCTATGGGGTCGAGATCAAGGATGTGTTCGCCGGCCTGACCGCGCTGGATCGGCAGAGCGGCGAGCTGCGCGATTTCAGCCTGGAACAATGCCAGTTCGCCTACCGCGATAGCCTGTTCAAGCAAGAGGCTGGCCGCTGGCTGATTCTGCGGGTGCGTTTTGCCCTGGCCCGCAGCGAGCATCTGCACCTGGAATACGGCCCGGTGCGCCAGCGTCTGAGCGAGCAGGGCATCGAGCATCCGACGGCCAGCGATGTCAGTCGCGCCATTTGCAGCATCCGCAGCGAGAAGCTCCCGGACCCGGCCGTGCTGGGCAATGCCGGCAGCTTCTTCAAGAACCCGGTGGTGTCCGCTGCGCTGGCAGCCGAGATCAGGCAGCGGCACGCGGGGCTGGTGGGTTATCCACAGCCGGACGGGCAGGTGAAACTGGCGGCCGGCTGGTTGATCGAGCAGGCGGGCTGGAAAGGTTTTCGTGACGGCGATGCCGGCGTCCATCGCTTGCAGTCGCTGGTGCTGGTCAACCATGGCCATGCCACGGGCTTGCAGCTGTTAAGCCTGGCGCGAAGGATCCAGCAGGATATTGTCGAGCGCTTCCAGGTTCATCTGGAGATGGAGCCCAATCTCTATTGAGTCCGTTCAGTTGAACTAAGCTCAGAACGCACCACCAAAGCCTTGCACGGGTTCACTCCCTGCAAGGTTTTTTTGTTAATTGCGGCTTAACTTAGCCTGCTAACAATGCAAGTATTTGTACCTCCAAAGGCCCGGTGAAGACTCCCCGTCTTCATAAGAGAGCCCATTAGCCTGAGTCGATCTGCTCCCGCAAGTCGTTGTACTCAACGGCAGATTGCTCGACCCCATAAACGGAAAATATGCGGGCGTGCCCATGATTACCCTGAAACTCAACGGTCAAGATCACCAACTGGATGTCACCGAGGACATGCCGCTGCTCTGGGCTATCCGCGACGTGGCGGGCTACAACGGCACCAAGTTCGGTTGCGGCATGGGCCTGTGCGGCGCATGCACCATCCATATCGACGGCTCCCCGGCGCGCAGTTGCATCACGCCGATCGGCTCGGTGGTTGGGCAGAACGTCAGCACCATCGACAACCTGCACAGCGACCCGGTCGGAAAAGTCGTGCAGCAGGCCTGGCTGGACAGTGCAGTAGCCCAGTGCGGCTACTGCCAGGGCGGGCAGATCATGTCGGCCACCGCCTTGCTCAAGGTCAACCCCAACCCCAGTGACGAACAGATCGAAGCCGCCATGGTCGGCAACATCTGCCGTTGCGGCACCTACAACCGGATCAAGACCGCCATCCGCCAGGCATCCACCCACCTGAAGGAGGCCAAGGCATGAGCCAGTTGCCGAATGATTTTGCCTTGAGCAACCTCAGCCGCCGCGGTTTTCTCAAGGGCGTCGGCGCCACCGGTGCACTGGTGCTGGCGGCCAGTTGGGGTTGGCAGGATGCCTTTGCCGAAGAGAAGAAGTTCGGTGCCGACGGCATGCCCAACGGTTGGGTCGACGACCCCAAGGTGTACGTGAGCATCGCCACCGATGGCAGCGTGACCGTGCTCTGCAACCGTTCGGAAATGGGCCAGGGCGTGCGTACCAGCCTGAGCATGGTGGTCGCTGACGAACTGGAGGCCGACTGGGCGCTGGTGAAGGTCAGGCAGGCGCCGGGCGACGAGGCGCTTTTCGGTAACCAGGACACCGACGGCTCGCGCAGCATGCGCCATTGGTACGAGCCGATGCGCCGCTGCGGCGCGGCCACCCGGACCATGCTCGAGCAGGCAGCGGCGGAGCAGTGGAAAGTCCCGCTGGCCGAGTGCCGGGCCCAACTGCATAAAGTGATCCACCAACCGAGCGGTCGCGAACTGGGCTACGGCGCTCTGGCCGCCGCGGCGAGCGCCCTGGCGGTGCCGGCCCGCGACAGTCTGCGCCTGAAGCAACCAAGCGAATTCCGTTACATCGGCAAGGAGGGCACCCGCGCCATCGACGGTGCGGATATCGTCAACGGCCAGGCGGTCTACGGCGCCGATGTGCATTTCGACGGCATGCTCTTCGCCACTGTCGCGCGCCCACGGGTCTATGGCGGCAAGGTCAAATCCTTCGATGGCGGCGCGGCGCTGAAGGTCCCGGGCGTGATCAAGGTGGTGCAGATCGACAGCCGTCCGCTGCCTTCCGAGTTCCAGCCGCTGGGTGGCGTGGCGGTGATCGCCAGCAATACCTGGGCAGCGATCAAGGGCCGCGAGTCGCTGAAGATCGAATGGGACGATGGCGTCAATGCCGGCTACGACTCGATTGCCTACCGCAAGGAGTTGGAAGCCGCGGCGCTCAAGCCGGGCAAAGTGGTACGCAGCACCGGCAATATCGATGAAGCCATGAGCAGCGCCGACAGCAGCCTGGAGGCCTCCTACTACCTGCCGCACCTGGCGCAGGCGCCGATGGAGCCAATGGTCGCCGTGGCGCGCTTCAAGGACGGCCAGTGCGAAGCCTGGGCGCCGAGCCAGGCGCCACAGGTGACCCGCGAACGTATCGCCGAGCGCCTGGGCATTCCCTTCGACAAGGTGACGGTCAATATCACCCTGCTCGGCGGTGGCTTCGGCCGTAAATCCAAGCCCGACTTCGTCCTCGAGGCGGCGATCCTCGCCAAGGAAGTGCCGGGCAAGGCGGTGCGGGTGCAATGGACCCGCGAAGACGACATTCACAACTCCTACTTCCACACCGTGTCGGCGGAATACCTCAAGGCCAGCCTGAACAAGGACGGCATGCCCTCCGGCTGGCTGCACCGCACCGTGGCGCCGAGCATCACTGCGCTGTTCGCCCCGGGCATGAACCATGAGGCCGCCTTCGAACTGGGCATGGGCTTTACCAACCTGGCCTATGCGATTCCCAATGTGCGCCTGGAAAACCCCGAGGCTGCCGCGCATACCCGGGTTGGCTGGTATCGCTCGGTGTCGAACATCCCCCACGGTTTCGCCATTCAGAGCTTTGTCGACGAACTGGCCCACAAGGCGGGGCAGGACCCGTTGAAGTACCAGCTCAAACTGCTGGGGCCGGATCGTCGGATCGACCCCCGGACCTTGAGCGAAGAATGGAACTACGGCGAGTCGCCGGAGCGTTACCCGATCGACACCGCTCGCATGCGCGGCGTGCTGGAGACGGCGGCCAAGGCGGCGGGCTGGGGGCGCAGCCTGCCCAAGGGCCGCGGCCTGGGGCTGGCGGTGCACTACAGCTTCGTCACCTACGTGGCGGCGGTGATCGAGGTCGAGGTCAAGGACGATGGCACCTTGATCGTGCACAAGGCCGATATCGCCGTGGACTGCGGTCCGCAGATCAACCCCGAGCGTATCCGCTCGCAGTTCGAGGGCGCCTGTGTGATGGGCCTGGGCAATGCGGTGGTGGGCGAGATCAGCTTCAAGGACGGCAAGGTCCAGCAGGACAACTTCCATATGTATGAAGTGGCGCGCATGTCCCTGGCGCCGAAGGAAGTCGCCGTGCACTTGGTGACGCCGCCGGGCGATGTGCCGTTGGGCGGTGTCGGTGAGCCGGGCGTGCCGCCGATCGCGCCGGCCCTGTGCAATGCGATCTTTGCCGCCACCGGCAAGCGCATCCGCAACCTGCCAGTGCGTTACCAACTGCAAGGCTGGCAACAAGCGGGCAAGGCCTGATGGACAGCGTCGACCTGAATGTCCTGCGCAGCGTGCTGGAGTGGCGCCGCGCGGGGCAGGGCGTGACCTTGTACAGCGTGGTCCAGACCTGGGGCAGCGCGCCGCGGCCACCGGGTGCGATGCTGGCCTTGCGCGAAGACGGCATGGTGATCGGCTCGGTCTCGGGCGGTTGTATCGAGGACGACCTGATTGCCCGTTTGCACGATGGCCGCCTGCCTCTGGACGGACCGCCGGTGCAGTGGGTGACCTATGGCGTGACCCGCGAGGAGGCCGCGCGTTTTGGCCTGCCTTGCGGCGGCACCCTGCGCCTGACCGAGGAGCGGGTTGGAGATCCGGCCTGGGTCGCCGAACTGCTGGCGCGTTGCGAGGCCCATGAGATCGTTGCCCGGGAGTTGAACCTGAGCAGCGGCGAAGTGCTGCTGAAACCGGCCAGCAAGACTGACCTGCTGAGCTTCGATGACACGACCCTGCGGGCAATCTATGGCCCGCGCTGGCGGCTATTGCTGATCGGCGCCGGGCAATTGTCGCGGTATGTGGCGGAAATGGCGCGGCTGCTGGACTTCGAAGTGCTGATCTGCGATCCGCGCAAGGAGTTCGTCTACGGCTGGGAAGAGCAGCACGGGCGTTTTGTGCCGGGGATGCCGGACGATGCGGTGCTGAGCATCGAGACCGACGAGCGTACCGCCATTGTCGCGCTGACCCATGACCCCAGGCTGGATGACATGGCGCTGTTGACCGCGCTCAATTCTCGGGCGTTTTACGTCGGGGCGCTGGGCTCTCGGGTCAACAGTCAGAAACGTCGGGAGAATCTGGCCCAGTTGGGGCTGGAGCCGCAGGCCATAGAACGCCTGCACGGGCCTATCGGACTGCACATCGGCAGCCATACCCCGGCGGAGATTGCCTTGTCGGTGATGTCGGAGATCGTCGCTATCAAGAACGGCATCGACCTGTGGCAGAAAAAGCCGTCTCAAGTCACTGCGCAGGTGAGTGCTTGAGTCAGTCGCTGTGCGCGGTGGTCCTGGCCGCGGGGCAGGGCAGCCGTTATCGGCAGGTGGCGGGGGCCGAGCAGGACAAGCTGCTGGCCCCATGCCGGGGGCGGGACTCGGTCATCAGGCCGGTAATCGAACAGGTCTTGAAGAACTTGCCCGCGCTGTTGGCTCGCAGGGTGCTGGTAACAACGCCGGATCGCTCTGAAGTGATTGCCCTGGCTGAAGCCTATGGCTGCCAGGTGGTACTTCTGGATTCGCCGGGCATGGGCGACAGCCTCGCGGCCGCCGTCGGAGCCTGCGCCGATGCCAGTGGCTGGCTGGTGGTGCTGGGGGATATGCCCTTTATCCTGCCGTCGAGTATCGAGAGTATGGCGCAGGGGCTGGGCGAGCAGATGATCCGGGTGCCTGTGCATGACGGTGCCTATGGTCATCCGGTGGCTTTTGGCTCGGCCTTTGGGCCGGCGTTGCAGAGTCTGTCGGGGGATCGAGGAGCCAGGCCACTATTTGCCGCGGGGCAGGTTGTCGAGGTAGAGCTGGCGGATGCAGGCGTGTTATGGGATGTGGATGTGCCGCAGGCGTTGGTTTTTACCGGCTGAGATCGCTGTGCTCGTTCTTGCAGCGAACATGATGATCGAAGAATTGCAGGCATAAAAAAGCCCCGCCTGGGTGACCGGGCGGGGCTTTTTATCGGGCTAGGAATCAGACGAGGGGTTTAGGCTCGTGCTCTTCTTCCTGGGCCTTGGGCTTGTGCTCTACCACTTCTTCGACGGAGCGCGGGGCTTCGTCGGCGGCAGGGGCAGGTTGCTCGATGGCCGGTTCGGCAGCAGGAGCTGCCTCGACCACCTCGGCAACCACCGGCGCAGGCTCGGCAGCCACTACGGCTTCTACCGGAGCTTCAGCGGCGGCAGCGGCAGCCAGTTCGGCTTCCTTCTGCAGACGCTCGGCTTCGCGCTTGCGACGACGCACTTCACGTGGGTCGTTTGGCGCGCGACCGGTGCTGGTCAGGGCGCTGACCGGTGCGGCCTCGACAGCTGGCGCAGCCACTTCGGCGGCAGGTGCTTCAACCGGTGCTGCCGGTGCGGCAACCACAGGCTCGGCGGCTACAGGTTCAGCAACTACAGGTTCAGCGGCCACGACTGCTTCAGCCACAACTTCTGCGACTGGCGCAGGCGCTTCGGCAACGATCGCCTCGTCGGCGCGCTCGAAGGCACGAGGTGCTTCCTGAGCTGGCTCTGCCGCTGGTGCTTCAGCGACTGGCGCTTCGACCACAGGCTCGGTAACTACTGCAGGTTGTTCTGCAACAACTGCGGGTTCCGCGGCTTGTTCTTCGCGCTGCTCCTCATGAACCTGGGCGACTTCAACAGCAGGTGCTGCTGGAATCTCTACCGCAGTGGTGGCCTCGACTACCGGTGCTTCGACGGTCGGTGCGGCTTCCTGGGTAGCGGCGGTCGCACGTTCGGCCTGCTCGTGAGCCTGGGCTTCGGCCGGGGCGCTGATCACAGTGCTGGCAACGGCGGCGGTGACCGCCAGGCCTGCGGCCAAATCGGCGCTGCTTGGCTCTTCGCTGTTTTCTTCCGAACCTTCGATCACATTGCCGTTGGCGTCACGCTGACGCTCACGACGGTTGCTGCGACGACGCTGGCCACGGGAGCGGCGGCGTGGACGATCGCCCTCGGCGTTCTCCTGACCCTCTTCCTGCAGTTGCTCTTCGTTCGGCAGCAGTTCTTCTTCAGCTACGGCAGCGGCCTGTTCGGCACGAGGTTGACGCTCTTCACGCGGTGGGCGAGGTTGACGCTCTTCGCGTGGCTGGCGAGCCGGGCGCTCTTCAGCGGTAGCGGCAGGAGCGGCGTCCAGCGGTTCGCGCAGTTCACGCACACGCTCTTCACGCTCGCCACGTGGCTTGCGGTCTTCGCGTGGTGGGCGTGGTTGACGCTCTTCCCGTGGCGGACGTGGCGCGCGCTCTTCGCGAGCGGTGGCCTGGACTTCCTCGCGAGCCTCGCGGACTTCACGTGGCTGACGCTCTTCGCGGGCTTCGCGCGGTGCGCGCTCTTCACGAGGGGCGCGTTCTTCGCGTGGCTTGCGTTCTTCGTCGCGGCGACCGTTACGGTTGCGGCTCTGCTGGCGACCGTTGCGGCGTTCTTCGTTGCGCGCAGGACGCTCGGTGGCCGGTTTTTCAACCACGACCGGAGCGGCTGGCTCATCCTTGGTGGCGAACAGGCTGACCAGGGACTTCACCAGGCCTTTGAACAGGCTTGGCTCGGCAACGGCGGCCGGAGCGGCAACAGGAGCGGCGGCAACTTCGGTTGGAACCGGTGCGTTGGCGCGAGCTGGAGCGGTCTTGACGGCGGCTTCCTGGCGAACCAGGGTGCGGGTCGCGGCGGCTGGCTGGACTTCTTCGGCTTCGGCAGCGGCAGCGGCGATTTCGTAGCTGGACTGGTTGATGCTGGCTTCCGGGCTGTCATCGCGCAGACGCTGGACTTCGAAGTGCGGCGTTTCGAGATGGTCGTTCGGCAGGATGACGATACGAGCACGGGTGCGCAGTTCGATCTTGGTGATCGAGTTGCGTTTTTCGTTGAGCAGGAAGGCGGCGACCGGAATCGGCACTTGGGCGCGAACTTCGGCGGTGCGGTCTTTCAGGGCTTCTTCTTCGATCAGGCGCAGGATCGCCAGCGACAGTGATTCGACGTCACGGATGATGCCGGTACCGTTGCAGCGTGGGCAGACAATGCCGCTGCTTTCGCCGAGGGACGGACGCAGGCGCTGACGGGACATTTCCAGCAGGCCGAAGCGCGAGATGCGACCGACCTGGACGCGAGCACGGTCGGCTTCCAGGCATTCGCGGACTTTCTCTTCCACGGCGCGCTGGTTCTTGGCCGGGGTCATGTCGATGAAGTCGATGACGATCAGGCCGCCGATGTCACGCAGGCGCAGCTGGCGAGCGATTTCTTCCGCTGCTTCCAGGTTGGTCTGCAGGGCGGTTTCTTCGATGTCGCTGCCTTTGGTGGCGCGGGCCGAGTTGATGTCGATGGACACCAGGGCTTCGGTCGGATCGATGACGATGGAGCCGCCGGAAGGCAGTTCGACGACGCGCTGGAAGGCGGTTTCGATCTGGCTTTCGATCTGGAAACGGTTGAACAGCGGAACGCTGTCTTCGTACAGCTTGATCTTGCTGGCGTACTGCGGCATCACCTGGCGGATGAAGGTCAGGGCTTCGTCCTGGGCTTCAACGCTGTCGATCAGCACTTCGCCGATGTCCTGGCGCAGGTAGTCGCGGATGGCGCGGATGATCACGTTGCTTTCCTGGTAGATCAGGAAAGGCGCTGCGCGGTCCAGCGAGGCTTCTTTGATGGCGGTCCAGAGTTGCAGCAGGTAGTCGAGGTCCCACTGCATTTCTTCGCTGCTGCGGCCCAGGCCGGCAGTGCGCACGATCAGACCCATGTCGGCAGGGGCTACCAGGCCGTTCAGGGCTTCGCGCAGTTCGTTGCGCTCTTCGCCTTCGATGCGGCGGGAGATGCCGCCGGCACGCGGGTTGTTCGGCATCAGCACCAGGTAACGACCGGCCAGGCTGATGAAGGTGGTCAGGGCTGCGCCCTTGTTGCCACGTTCTTCTTTTTCGACCTGAACGATGACTTCCTGGCCTTCGCTCAGGACGTCCTTGATATTGACGCGGCCTTCGGGGGCTTTCTTGAAGTATTCGCGGGAGATTTCTTTGAGGGGCAGGAAGCCATGGCGCTCAGAGCCGAAATCGACAAAGGCAGCCTCGAGGCTTGGTTCGATGCGAGTGATACGGCCTTTATAGATGTTGGCCTTCTTCTGCTCGCGTGCACCGGATTCGATGTCCAGGTCGTAGAGGCGTTGGCCATCTACCAGTGCAACACGCAACTCTTCGGGTTGAGTTGCGTTAATCAGCATTCTTTTCATGTAGTACCGTCGGTTTCCGGGCTGCCGGAAACGGCGTTCGGCACACACGACTTCTCACGGTCGGTGTCAGGTGCGTCAGGAGCGGTTGGCCGCTCCAGTGTCTAGCGAAATCCGGCCAGTTGGGGCGAACTCGCGACTCACGCGTCCTGCTTGCTGGGGTGACAAAAGGCACCTCTTAAGCAAAAGCTCAATCAGGAGGAGGAATCAACCGGCGACTGTGGACGAGATGAAGCGTCTTGATAAAGCCTAATGCTACACAGTCCGACGGTTGTGCATCTCCACCCTACACGTATCCCTGATAATTCGGGTGCTGCCGCGCGCAGAATCCGCAGCGGGTTGGCATTTACCGTGAGCTCCGAAAGGGGAGCTCACGCATCATGGCTAATTTAGGCGGTGTTTCCGAAGCGCTCGCTCGGGTTCGTTCGTAGCTGACTGCACTTTGTGAACTGGCCGTGAATATTTGCTCGAAAGGCGAGTGCAAACTCTGCTTTTCGGCGTGCTTCAGGCCTCATGTCACCTGCGCTTGTTACAACTGCAAAACTCCACCGTTCGTAGCGAAAGCCCCGTAGGACGGCCTCGCATCCTGGTGAATTGCGTTGGTCAGGGCCGGCTGTTGGCCGTTGGTCCGCTGTCCAGGCCGCTTTTGGCGGCGTTCGCGACTATAGCAGTAATCATTAAGTGCTTCAATTCCATAAAAAATTGTTATCATTTGCGCCATGACGACTACTGCCCCCTCGACCCCAGGCGTTCAACTGCTTGAGGTCTCGCCGGAATATGCCGGCCAACGAATCGACAATTTCCTCCTCGCTCGGCTCAAAGGCGTGCCCAAGACCTTGATTTACCGCATTTTGCGCAAAGGCGAAGTGCGAGTGAACAAGGGCCGGATCAAGCCCGAATACAAGCTGCAGGCGGGCGATATCGTGCGCGTGCCGCCGGTGCGCGTGCCTGAGCGTGACGAACCTGTGCCGGTGGCGCAGGGGCTGTTGCAGCGCCTGGAGGCTTCGATTGTCTATGAAGACAAAGCCCTGATCGTGATCAACAAGCCCGCTGGCATTGCCGTGCATGGCGGCAGCGGCCTGAATTTCGGGGTGATCGAAGCCTTTCGTCAGTTGCGCCCGGACGCCAAGGAGTTGGAGCTGGTTCATCGCCTCGACCGCGATACTTCCGGCCTGCTGATGATCGCCAAGAAACGCAGCATGCTGCGTCATTTGCATGAAGCCTTGCGCGGCGATGGTGTCGACAAGCGCTACATGGCGCTGGTGCGCGGCAACTGGGCGACCTCGATCAAGCAGGTCCGCGCGCCGTTGCTCAAGAGCAATCTGCGCTCCGGCGAGCGCATGGTCGAAGTGAACGAAGAGGGCAAGGAGGCCTTGACCGTATTCAAGGTGCTGCGCCGCTTCGGTGACTTCGCCACCATGGTCGAGGCCAAGCCGGTGACCGGTCGTACCCACCAGATTCGTGTGCATACCCTGCATGCCGGGCATTGCATTGCCGGCGACAGCAAGTACGGCGATGACGATTTCACCAAGGAAATTCGTGACCTGGGCGGTAAGCGCCTGTTTCTGCATGCCTACATGCTGACCGTGCCGCTGCCTGATGGCGGCGAGCTGAAGTTGCAGGCGCCAGTGGATGAAATGTGGGCCAAGACTGTGGAGCGCCTGAGTGCACCCTGATTACAAGCTGCTGATCTTCGACTGGGACGGCACCCTGGCTGACTCCATTGGTCGGATAGTCGAGGCCATGCATGTGGCCTCCGACCGCTCGGGGTTGGCCCGGTGCGATGATTTCGCGGTCAAGGGCATCATCGGCCTGGGGTTGCCGGAGGCGATCCGTACGCTGTATCCGCACATCAGCGATGCCGAGCTGGTGGATTTCCGCCAGCACTATGCCGATCACTACATCGCTCTCGAGGCCGAGCCTTCTCCGTTGTTCGCCGGGGTGGTGCAGTCTCTCGAAGCTTTCCGGCGCGAGGGATATCATCTGGCGGTAGCGACCGGTAAAGCGCGTCGTGGCCTGGATCGGGTGCTGAAGGCTCATGGCTGGGAAGATTATTTCGACATCACCCGCGCTGCCGACGAAACCGCGAGCAAGCCTCATCCGTTGATGCTTGAGCAGATCCTGGCCCATTGCGAGGTACGCCCCGAGCAGGCGTTGATGGTCGGGGATTCCTCCTTCGACCTGCTGATGGCGCGCAACGCAGGCATGGCATCGGTTGCGGTCAGTTATGGCGCGCAATCGCTGGAAGCCTTGCAGGCTTACGAACCGCGTCTGTCTATCGATAGTTTTCCTCAGTTGCATGCCTGGCTCAGCCAGCGGGGCAATTGAGTCTTTTGGGGTAAAAGCATGAGCGACGAATGGAAAGCACCGAGCAAATCGGCTGCCGACAGTGCTGACGACAAGAGCTGGAAGCTGTTGGAAAAGACTCTGCTGGCCGGTGTGCAAGAGCAGCGGCGTTCACGGCGCTGGGGGATTTTCTTCAAATTCCTGACCTTTGTTTATCTGCTTGTGGCCCTGCTGTTGTTTACGCCGTTGATGGATATGGAAAAAACCGCCACCCGTGGTGCCGGTTACACGGCGCTGATCGAGGTGACGGGGATGATCGCGGACAAGGAATCGGCGAGCGCCGACAACATCGTGACCGGCTTGCGTGCTGCTTTCGAGGATTCGAAGGTCAAGGGTGTTGTACTGCGTATCAACAGTCCTGGTGGTAGTCCGGTGCAGTCGGGTTATGTCTATGACGAAATCCGTCGCCTGCGTGGTCTGCATCCGAATATCAAGGTCTATGCGGTGATTTCCGATCTGGGGGCTTCTGGCGCCTACTACATTGCCAGCGCTGCCGATCAGATCTATGCCGACAAGGCGAGCCTGGTGGGTTCCATCGGTGTCACGGCAGCCGGTTATGGTTTTGTCGGCACCATGGAGAAGCTGGGGGTGGAGCGTCGTACCTACACCTCGGGTGAGCACAAGTCGTTCCTGGACCCGTTCCAGCCGCAGAAGCCCGAGGAAACCCAGTTCTGGCAGAGCGTGCTGGATACCACTCATCGCCAGTTCATCGCCAGCGTCAAGCAGGGGCGTGGCGAGCGTCTCAAGGATAAGGATCATCCGGAGCTGTTCTCCGGCCTGGTCTGGTCCGGCGAGCAGGCGCTGCAGTTGGGCTTGATCGATGGTCTGGGCAGTGCCAGCTCGGTTGCCCGGGATGTGGTCGGCGAGAAGGAGCTGGTGGACTTCACCGTCCAGGAGTCGCCTTTCGACCGCTTCTCGAAAAAGCTGGGTGCCAGTGTTGCCGAGCATCTGGCCATGTGGATGGGCTTTCAGGGGCCGACGCTGCGCTGAGTGCGCTGCTTTCAAGAAAAGCCGGCCTTGTGGCCGGCTTTTTTATGTGGGTGGTCAGGGGATTTCCACGCCTTCGGCGAGCAGCATGTCTACCAGGCGGATCAGTGGCAGGCCGATCAGGCTGCTGGCGTCGCTGCCCTCGGTGCTGCGGAACAGGCTAATGCCCAGGCCCTCGGCCTTGAAGCTGCCGGCGCAGTCATAAGGCTGTTCGGCGTGCAGGTAGCGCTCGATGCGGGCGGGGCTCAGCTCGCGCATATGCACGGTGAAGGGTACGCAGTCGATCTGGCAGTGGCCGCTCTTGCTGTTGAACAGGGCCAGGCCGGTGAGAAAGGTCACGCTGGCGCCGCTGGCGGCGAGCAACTGTTCGTGTGCCTTTTCGAAAGTGTGAGGCTTGCCGATGATGCGCTCGCCGAGCACCGCGACCTGGTCCGAGCCAATGATCAGGTGCCCTGGGTGGGTGGCGGCCAGCGCTCGGGCTTTCTCTTCGGCGAGGCGCTTGACCAGCTCGGTGGCGGATTCCCCGGGGCGGTGGCTTTCGTCGATATCCGGTGAGCTGCAGGTGAATGGCAGGCGCAGGCGGGTGAGCAATTCGCGACGGTAGGCCGAGCTTGAGGCAAGTAATAAAGGCAGCATGCACATCTCCTGAGGCTGGCCGCGAATTCTAGCGGGGCTTGCAAGTGACGGACAGGGCTGAATTTCCTTTGACATGGCCGGGGGCATCCCTATAATGCTGCGCCTATGTTGAATGACCCGATTCCACCTCACGTTGACCCGCGCAAATTGGCTGACCGTGGCACCACCCTTCAGGGTGAACTGCTGCTGGCCGATTTGGAGAGACTCTGCGACCCGCTTTCCGACAATGTCGGTACGGTGCAGGCTAAATTCGTTTTCGAGCGTGACGAGCGTAAAGCTGTAGTTATCCACAGCTCCATCGACGTCGAAGTCAAAATGGTTTGCCAGCGTTGTCTTGAGCTGGTCACCCTGCCGATCCATAGCGAATGCAGTTATGCTGTGGTGAAGGAGGGTGCGAATACCCAGTCGTTGCCGAAAGGTTATGACGTGCTGGAACTGGGCGAAGATCCTTTGGATCTGCAGGCTTTGATCGAGGAGGAGCTTTTGCTCGCCTTGCCCATCGTGCCTGCTCATCATCCGGAAGAATGCCAGCAGCCGGCGGGTCTCGATGAGCCCGAACCGAGCGAGGACGAGGTAACGCGGTCCAACCCGTTCAGTGTATTGGCGCAGTTAAAGCGTGACCCAAACGTTTAGGAGTTAATCAATTATGGCTGTTCAGCAGAACAAAAAATCCCGCTCTGCCCGTGACATGCGTCGTTCGCACGACGCTCTCGAGGCTAGCACCCTGTCCGTAGAAAAGACCACTGGTGAAGTTCACCTGCGTCACCACGTATCGCCAGAAGGCGTATACCGTGGTCGTAAAGTGATCGACAAGGGCGCTGACGAGTAATCCTTGTCCGCTCAAGTCATCGCGATTGACGCAATGGGCGGGGACTTCGGTCCCCGCAGCATTGTTCAGGCCAGCCTTGCTTGCCTGTCTGCCACCCCCTCGCTGCACCTGACCCTCGTCGGTCAACCTTTCCTCTTAGAAGAACTGATTTCCGGTCATTCGGCTGTGGATCGCGCGCGCCTGACGGTTGTGCCCGCTGCTGAAGTCATTGGCATGGATGAAAAACCTTCCCAGGCTTTGCGTGGCAAGCCGGATTCTTCCATGCGGGTGGCGCTCGAGTTGCTGCGCGATGGCAAGGTCCAGGCCTGTGTCAGTGCCGGCAATACCGGCGCGCTGATGGCGTTGTCGCGTTATGTGCTGAAAACCCTTCCGGGTATCGATCGTCCGGCGATGGTGGCAGCCATTCCGACCCAGCGTGGCTATTGCCAGCTGCTGGATCTGGGGGCCAACGTCGATTGCAGTGCCGAACACCTGTTCCAGTTCGCTGTCATGGGGTCGGTGGCGGCTGAGACGCTGGGGATCGTTCGTCCGCGAGTGGCATTGCTCAATATCGGTACTGAAGACATCAAGGGCAACCAGCAGGTCAAGCTGGCGGCGAGCCTGTTGCAGAATGCCCGGGGTCTGAACTACATCGGTTTCGTCGAGGGCGACGGCTTGTATCGCGGCGAGGCGGATGTGGTGGTGTGCGACGGTTTTGTCGGCAATATCCTGCTCAAGTCCAGCGAGGGGTTGGCGACCATGATCGCCGCGCGTATCGAGGCGTTGTTCAAGAAAAATGCGGTTTCCCGTGTGGTCGGCGCCCTGGCGTTGCCGCTGATGCGGCGTCTGCAGGCCGATCTGGCGCCGGCGCGGCATAATGGCGCGAGTTTTCTCGGTTTGCAGGGAATAGTCGTGAAAAGCCACGGTTCGGCGGGGGTTCAGGGCTTTCAGAGCGCGATTCAGCGGGCGTTGATCGAGATCCAGGAAAACCTCCCGGAGCGCCTGCACGGCCGGCTCGAAGATCTGTTGCTTTAGGCGTTTGCGCTCGGAAATGCTTAAATGTGACCGCTCAGTTCAATTGGCCATCCAACTGTCAGTTTCTTGCGTCCACCACGGTGTGGCGTCAATTCTCCGACGACAAGATCATTAGGGGCTTGTTACATGTCTGCATCCCTCGCATTCGTCTTTCCAGGACAGGGCTCGCAGTCCCTCGGCATGTTGGCCGAGTTGGGCGCGCAGTACCCGTTGATCCTCGAAACCTTCAAAGAAGCTTCCGATGCTCTGGGCTACGATCTCTGGGCCTTGACCCAAGAGGGTCCCGAGGAGTTGCTCAATCAAACCGATAAAACCCAACCGGCCATTCTGACCGCCTCCATCGCCCTGTGGCGTCTGTGGCTGGCGGAAGGCGGTGCGCGCCCGGCATTCGTTGCCGGCCACAGCCTGGGTGAATACAGCGCGCTGGTTGCCGCTGGCAGCCTGACTCTGGGCGAGGCCGTGAAGCTGGTAGAGCGTCGCGGTCAGTTGATGCAAGAAGCCGTTCCCGCGGGGCAGGGCGGCATGGCGGCGATTCTCGGCCTGGAAGATGCCGATGTGCTGGCCGCTTGTGCCGAAGCCGCGCAAGGTGAAGTGGTCAGTGCGGTCAACTTCAACTCCCCGGGCCAGGTGGTGATCGCCGGTGCCAAG
The DNA here is from genome assembly GCF_017349775.1 of Pseudomonas sp. GW460-12-10-14-TSB1. NCBI lineage: Bacteria > Pseudomonadati > Pseudomonadota > Gammaproteobacteria > Pseudomonadales > Pseudomonadaceae > Pseudomonas > Pseudomonas sp. GW460-12-10-14-TSB1. The sequence goes on along the minus strand of NZ_JACNAC010000015.1, from coordinate 52,729 downwards.
GCCGCTGTCGAGCGCGCCATCGAGGGTTGCAAGGCGCGTGGCGCCAAGCGCGCCATGCCATTGCCTGTCAGCGTGCCATCGCACTGCGAGCTGATGCGTCCGGCCGCCGAGCGCTTCGCCGAGTCGATTGCCGCCATCAACTGGCAGGCGCCGCAGATTCCATTGGTACAGAACGTCAGCGCCGATGTGGCGCCGGATCTCGAAACCCTCAAGCGCGACCTGCTGGAACAGCTGTACAAGCCGGTGCGTTGGGTGGAGTCGGTGCAGACTCTGGCGGCCAAGGGTGCTACCCAATTGGTCGAGTGCGGTCCGGGCAAGGTCCTGGCGGGTCTCAACAAGCGCTGCGCCGAAGGCGTATCGACCTCTAACCTGAATACCCCAGATGCCTTCGCTGCCGCTCGCGCAGCGTTGGCCTGAATTAGGAGAAGCCTGCATGAGTCTGCAAGGTAAAGTTGCATTGGTTACCGGCGCCAGCCGCGGTATTGGCCAGGCCATCGCACTTGAACTGGGTCGCCTGGGCGCGATCGTTGTGGGTACCGCAACTTCCGCTTCGGGTGCCGAGGGCATTGCTGCCACCTTGAAGGAAAACGGCATTCAAGGCACCGGCCTTGAGCTCAACGTCACCAGCGACGAGTCCGTTGCTGCCGTACTGGCCAGCATTCAGGAGCAGTTCGGCGCGCCGGCGATCCTGGTGAACAACGCCGGTATTACCCGTGACAACCTGATGATGCGCATGAAAGACGACGAGTGGTACGACGTGATCGATACCAACCTGAACAGTCTGTATCGCCTGTCCAAGGGCGTTCTGCGCGGCATGACCAAGGCTCGCTGGGGGCGAATCATCAGTATCGGTTCGGTGGTGGGTGCCATGGGCAACGCTGGCCAAGTAAACTACGCCACCGCCAAGGCCGGTCTGGAAGGTTTCAGTCGTGCTCTGGCGCGTGAGGTTGGCTCGCGGTCGATTACCGTGAACTCGGTGACCCCGGGTTTCATCGATACCGACATGACCCGCGACTTGCCTGAAGCGCAGCGTGAAGCGCTGCAAACCCAAATTCCGCTGGGTCGTCTGGGGCAGGCTCAAGAGATCGCGCAAGTGGTCGCTTTTCTTGCATCCGACGGTGCGGCATACGTGACCGGGGCTACAATCCCGGTGAACGGCGGGATGTACATGTGAGTTAAATGTGACGGATTGCTTCAAAAAAATGTCATACGAGCTGTCTAAAATCCGTTATAAAGCTGCAATCAATTTATAGGGCAGGTGGCCGAAGGGTTTGAGGAGTGAAGCTTTCAGTTGAAAAGCTGAAAAGCCTTTCTATACACTTACCCACTGGCCAGCTGCCTGAATTTGTCCATTAGGAGTGAAAACAAGGTATGAGCACCATCGAAGAGCGCGTCAAGAAAATCGTTGCTGAGCAACTGGGCGTTAAAGAAGAAGAAGTTGTTAACACCGCTTCCTTCGTTGAAGACCTGGGTGCCGACTCCCTTGACACCGTTGAGCTGGTGATGGCTCTGGAAGAGGAATTCGAGACCGAAATCCCTGACGAAGAAGCTGAAAAGATCACTACCGTTCAAGCAGCTATCGACTACGTTACCAGCCACCAGGCTTAATCGTATTTAGTCGTCTTTTGCTGTCATGGAAAAACCGCACTGCCGTAACGGCGTGCGGTTTTTTCTTTAGGCCTGATGCAAAGTGTCGTCATTAGAAAAAAGGAGAGTGCTGTGTCGCGTAGACGCGTCGTAGTCACCGGTATGGGTATGTTGTCGCCACTGGGTACGGATGTTCCGAGCAGCTGGCAGGGCATTCTGGCTGGCCGCAGTGGCATTGGTCTGATCGAACACACCGACCTTTCTGCCTATTCCACCCGTTTTGGCGGCTCGGTAAAGGGCTTCAATGTCGAGGAGTACCTGTCGGTCAAAGAGGCCCGCAAACTCGACCTGTTCATTCAATACGGCTTGGCGGCCGGTTTTCAGGCAGTGCGTAATGCCGGCCTGGAAGTGACCGATGCCAACCGTGAGCGAATCGGCGTTGCCATGGGTTCGGGTATTGGTGGTTTGACCAATATCGAAGAAACCAGCCGCACGCTGCATGAATCCGGCCCGCGTCGAATTTCTCCGTTCTTCGTGCCTGGCTCGATCATCAATATGATTTCCGGATTCCTGTCCATCCATCTGGGTGCCCAGGGGCCGAACTACGCCATTTCCACGGCCTGTACCACGGGTACCCACTGCATTGGCATGGCGGCCCGCAATATTGCCTTTGGCGAAGCCGACGTGATGATCGCCGGTGGTGCTGAAATGGCCGCCTGCGGCCTGGGCATGGGCGGCTTTGGCGCATCCCGCGCGCTGTCGACCCGCAATGACGAGCCGACCCGTGCCAGCCGTCCTTGGGACAAAGGCCGTGATGGCTTCGTGCTGTCCGACGGTGCCGGCGCGCTGGTGCTCGAAGAACTGGAGCACGCCAAGGCCCGTGGCGCGACCATCTATGCCGAACTGATCGGTTTTGGCATGAGCGGCGACGCCTACCACATGACTTCGCCACCCGCCGATGGCGCCGGCGCGGCACGCTGCATCGCCAATGCGCTGCGTGACGCCAAGCTGAATGTCGAGCAGGTGCAGTACATCAACGCCCACGGCACCTCCACACCGGCCGGTGACCTGGCGGAAGCCGAGGCGATCAAGAGCGTGTTCGGCGATCACGCCTACAAGCTGGCGGTCAGCTCCACCAAGTCCATGACCGGCCACCTGCTGGGCGCGGCGGGCGCAATCGAGGCCATCTTCAGTGTGCTGGCGATCAACAGCCAGGCAGCGCCTCCGACCATCAACCTCGATGAGCCGGACGACGGTTGCGACCTGGATTTCGTGCCGCACACCGCGCGCAACATGGACATCGACGTGGTGCTGTCCAACTCCTTCGGGTTCGGCGGTACCAACGGCTCCCTGGTGTTCCGTCGGTTCGCCGGCTGATGGACAGCTGGGTCGACGGTCAGCCGGCTGACGTTCTGTCGCTCAAGGACCGCGGCCTGGCTTATGGCGATGGGCTGTTCGAGACCATCGCCGTGAAGGCGGGCCAGCCCTTGTTGCTGGAGCGGCATTTGCTGCGCCTGGCCGAGGGCTGTTCACGCCTGGCCATCGCTGCCGATCAAGCCTTGATCCGCAGCGAACTCACGGCCTATGCCTCGCTGCTGGGGGAGGGCGTGCTCAAGCTGATCCTCACCCGTGGCGACAGCCAGCGCGGTTATGCCGCCGACCCGCGGGCGCAGCCGAGGCGAATCCTCCAAGGCAATGCGCCAGCGGTTTACCCGGCAGTGAATGCCGAGCAGGGGATTCGACTGTTCCCTTGCACCACCCGCTTGTCTGAGCAGCCCCTGCTCGCCGGCCTCAAGCACCTCAACCGACTGGAACAGGTTCTCGCCCGTTCCGAGTGGCAGGACAGCGAGCATGCCGAAGGCTTGATGCTCGATCTTTCCGGACGGGTGATCGAGGGGGTATTCAGCAATCTGTTCCTGGTGCGCGACGGTGCCTTGTTCACGGCCGACTTGAGCCGTTGTGGCGTCGCTGGAGTGATGCGCGCTGAAATATTGTTTCAGGCCGCGTCGTTGGGGATCCCCGCGGAAATCGCCGACATCAGTCTCGAACAGTTGCAACAGGCCGACGAAGTCTTTGCCTGCAACAGCGTTTATGGCATTTGGCCGGTGCTTGCCTGTGGCGCGCTGCGCTGGTCGGCCGGACCGCTCACCCGTAAACTGCAACGCATTGCCCGCACGCTACTGGATGCCTGATTTGTGAGACGTAAACTATTGCTTCTGCTGGAGACCGGACTGGTTCTGGCAGGTCTGGCGCTGGGCGCCTCTGCCTGGAAGCTGAACTCGGCGCTGGAGCAGCCTCTCAACCTGACCCAAGAGCAATTGCTCGATGTGCCAGCCGGTTCGACGCCAGGCGGCACCTTCAATCGCCTGCAAGCCAATGGCGTTCTCAAGGACGCGTTCTGGCTGCGCCTGTACTGGCGCTTCAATATGGAAGGGCAGCCGCTGCACAGCGGTGAATACCGCATAACCCCGGGGATGACCGCACAAGGCCTGATCGGGGTCTGGCAGCGCGGTGAAGTGGTGCAGTACAGCCTGACCCTGGTGGAAGGCTGGACGTTCCGCCAGGTGCGCGCCGCGCTGGCCAAGCATGACAAGCTCGAGCAGACCCTGAGTGGGTTGAGTGACAGCGAAGTCATGGACAAGCTCGGTCACGGCGGCGTTTTCCCCGAAGGCCGGTTCTTTCCCGATACCTACCGTTTCGTGCGCGGGATGACCGATGCCGAGTTGCTGGAAAAAGCCTACAGCCGCCTGGACGAGGTGCTGGCCAAGGAATGGAACAAGCGCTCGGCCGATGTGCCTTATACCGAGCCTTATCAGGCGTTGATCATGGCCTCGCTGGTAGAGAAGGAAACCGGCGTGCCCCAGGAGCGCGGACAGATTGCCGGGGTATTCGTGCGCCGCATGCAGGTCGGTATGTTGCTGCAAACCGATCCGACGGTGATCTATGGTCTGGGCGAGCGTTACAACGGCAAGTTGACCCGCGCCCTACTGAAGGAAGCGACCCCCTATAACACCTACGTGATCAGTGGCTTGCCGCCGACCCCGATCTCCATGGTCGGCCGCGAGGCGATCCATGCCGCGCTCAACCCGGTGCCGGGCAGCAGCCTGTATTTCGTGGCCCGTGGCGATGGCAGCCACGTGTTCTCCGACGATCTGGAGGCGCACAACAATGCCGTGCGCGAGTTCCAGCTCAAGCGGCGCGCCGATTATCGTTCCAGCCCGGCACCGGCGGGCAGCCCGGCGGCTTCCGAGACTCCGGAGTCTGCTCCGGCGGTGTCACCCGGTACGGCGCCCGCGGCGGTTCCGCAAGAGTCCCCAGAGGAACCCTCTCAGGAGGCTCCCCAGGTGAGCCCGGAAGTACCGCCGCAAGTACCGGTCGAAACTCCCGTCGAGCCCGAGCCGAAAAGCCCGCAATGACTTTGATTAAGGACTGCCTGTGACTGGCTTGTTTATTACTCTGGAAGGCCCGGAAGGCGCGGGTAAAAGCACCAACCGCGAATACCTGGCCGAGCGCCTGCGCGCCGCCGGCATCGAGGTACTGCTGACCCGCGAGCCGGGCGGCACGCCTTTGGCCGAGCGGATCCGTGAGGTGCTGCTGACCCCCGGCGACGAGGTCATGAACCCCGATACCGAGCTGTTGCTGGTGTTCGCCGCGCGTGCCCAGCATCTGGCCGAGGTGATTCGCCCCGCGCTGGCGCGTGGCGCGGTGGTGTTGTGCGACCGTTTTACCGATTCCACCTACGCCTATCAGGGCGGTGGTCGTGGTTTGTCCGTCGAGCGCATCGCGACCCTGGAGCAGTTCGTTCAGGGTGAGCTGCGGCCTGACCTGACCCTGGTGTTCGACCTGCCGGTCGAAGTGGGGCTGGCGCGCGCCAGTGCCCGTGGCCGCCTGGATCGTTTCGAGCTGGAAGGCCGGGTGTTCTTCGACGCGGTACGCCAGGCCTACCTGAAGCGTGCGGCGGCCGATCCGGCGCGTTACCTGTTGGTGGATGCGGCGCAGCCGCTGTCCCAGGTCCAGCAAGCGCTGGACGCCCTGTTGCCGAAATTGCTGGAGTTGCACCGTGGCTGAGGCCTTTCCCTGGCAGGACGAGCTCTGGCAGCAACTGGCGGGCCGCGCCCAGCATGCCCATGCCTATCTGCTCCATGGCCCGGCGGGCATTGGCAAGCGTGCGCTGGCCGAGCGCCTGATGGCGCGCTTGCTGTGCCAGCGCCCGGCCGGGCTGGATGCCTGCGGGCAGTGCAAGTCGTGCCTGCTGCTGCAGGCCGGCAGCCACCCGGACAACTACGTGCTGGAGCCGGAGGAAGCGGACAAGGCGATCAAGGTCGACCAGGTGCGCGAGCTGGTCAGCTTCGTGGTGCAGACCGCGCAGTTGGGCGGGCGCAAGGTGGTGTTGATCGAGCCGGTGGAGTCGATGAACATCAACGCTTCCAACGCGCTGCTGAAAAGCCTCGAAGAGCCCTCCGGCGATACCGTGTTGCTGCTGGTCAGTCACCAGCCGAGCCGTTTGCTGCCGACCATCAAGAGTCGTTGCGTGCAGCAGGCCTGTCCTCTGCCCAGTGAGGCCATGAGCCTGCAATGGCTGAGCAAGGCCCTGCCGGATTGCTCGGAAGAGGAGCGGGTCGAGTTGTTGACCCTGGCGGCTGGTTCGCCTCTGGCGGCTGTCAGCCTGCAAGCCCAGGGCGCGCGCGAGCAGCGGGCGCAGGTGGTCGATGGGGTGAAGAAGTTGCTCAAGCAGCAGCAATCGCCGACCCAACTGGCCGAAGGCTGGAATGCGATACCCTTGTTGCTGTTGTTCGACTGGTTCTGCGACTGGTCGAGCCTGATCCTGCGTTATCAGCTGACGCAGGACGAGGAGGGGCTGGGGTTGGCCGATATGCGCAAAGTGGTGCAGTACCTCGCGCAAAAATCCTCCCAGGCCAAGGTTCTGGAGATCCAGGACTGGATCCTTGCGCAACGCCAGAAGGTGTTGAACAAGGCCAACCTCAACCGGGTGCTGTTGCTCGAAGCTTTGCTGGTGCAGTGGGCTGCACTGCCTGCCCGCAACTGACGGCGGCGCCTGGAAATAAACCGAATCGCCGGCTGCCGTTCGGGCCGGCTTGTTCATTGACCGAATGTGGTTGTCGCTTCTTATGCTTGTAGATTCCCATTGTCACCTTGATCGCCTCGACCTTGCCGCGCACGACGGCTCCCTTGATGCCGCCCTGGATGCGGCTCGTCAGCGCGGTGTCGGGCATTTCCTGTGTATTGGCGTCAGTGCCGACAACGCGGCCGACGTCAAAGCCCTGGCCGAACGTTATGAGGATGTCGATTGCTCGGTCGGTGTCCATCCCCTGGATGTCCATCCCGGCGCCGCGCTAGCCCTCGACTGGTTGCTGCAGGAGCTGAACCACCCGCGGGTGGTGGCCATTGGCGAGACCGGCCTGGATTACCACTACGAGCCGGAGGCGGCGCAGTTGCAGCAGGAGTCCTTCCGCCTGCACCTGCAAGCCGCCCAGCAGACCGGCAAGCCGGTGATCGTCCATACCCGCGGCGCGCGCGCCGATACCCTGACCCTGCTGCGCGAAGCGGCGTTGCCGCAAGCCGGGGTCCTGCACTGTTTCACCGAAGACTGGGACATGGCCAAGGCCGCGCTGGACCTGGGGTTCTATATTTCCCTGTCCGGGATTGTCACTTTTCGCAATGCCGACGCGTTGCGGGACGTGGCGCGCCAGGTGCCGGCCGACCGTTTGCTGGTGGAAACCGATTCGCCGTACCTGGCGCCGATTCCTTATCGCGGCAAGCCCAACCTGCCGCAGTACGTGCGGGAAGTCGCCGAGTTCCTGGCCATGCTGCGTGGGGAGCCCTACGAGCGTTTTGCCGAGCAGACCACACAGAACTTCAAGCGTCTGTTCCCACTGGCGCACGTCAAAGGCTGAATCGCGGGCAAAAAAAACCCGGGTTCTGGGGGGTGAATCCGGGTTAAGACCATTAGGAGTAAAACAAAGGCACGCCATCCCTTGGTACCTTCATCGGCGCTTCACTTGGGGGAGATGTCACGCCGACACTTCAAGTATTGATCACTATTGAATTCAGTCCAGTTGGCCTTGCTCGTTTTTTAAACAAATTTGGAATACGAGCGCTTCGCTTGAGTTCTCATTGCCGGGCGATTTCCGCCACGATGGCAAGAGTTTCGTCGATCACGCGTTTTTCAGTATAGAAATGCGGTGAAAATCTGACCCCGGGGCCGCGAGGGATGCACACCACCTGTTGCTGCAGCAGCGCCTCATAAACCACCTGATTATCGATGCCATCGATACTGAACGAAAAAATTCCGCCGCGTCGGGCGGGGTTGAGCGGGGTGTGCAGGCGCACGCCGGGGATAGCGTTCAAGCCGTCCTGAAGCCACTGGACCCGTTCGGCGATCAATGTCGCCACGTGTTCCATGCCCACTTCTTCCAATAACGACAGACTGGCTTCCAGCGCCATGGCGCCGAGCATGTTCGGGCTGCCGCATTCGAAGCGTCGGGCGCTCTTGGCCGGCTCCCATTCGTTGCGGCTGTAATCGCCCATGTGTTCCAGCATGTGCCAGCCGAACTCATGGAGCTTGAGCTGGGTGCGCAGCTCGCTGCGACAATAGAACACGCCGAGGCCTTCAGGCCCGAGCATCCATTTGTGGCCATCGGCCATGGCGAAGTCGCATTGATAGGCCTGGACATCGAAGGGTTGGGCGCCCAGCTGCTGGATGGCGTCGATGCAGAACAGCACGTTCTGCTGTTTGCAGCCGGCGCCCAGGCGCTGCAGGTCCAGGCGCAGGCCGCTGGCGAATTGCACCGCGCTGATCGCCATCAGCCGGGTGCGCGGCCCGCAGGCGGCCAGCAACGCGCCCTCCGGGTCGTCGCCCTTGAGGCTGACCTGAAGCACTTCCACGCCCTGGCTGGCCAGGGCTTCCCAGACGACGCGGTTGGAGGGGAATTCTTCGTCGCTGATGACGATCTGGTCACCTTTTTCCCAGGACAGACCAAAGGCAACGAATGACAGCGCTTCAGAAGTATTTTTGACCAGCGCGATGTCATCCGTTGACGGTGCATTTAGCAGGCGCATCAGGCGTTCGCGCAGGCGTTGTTCAAGGGCCATCCAGTCCGGATAGTCCCGCGCGCCCAGCAAAACGTTCTCTTTGGCGAAGCGTGCCACGGCTTCGGCGGCCCGATTCGGCCAGGGTGCGACAGCTGCATGGTTCAAATAACGCAGGCCCGGGGCCTGTACAAATTCATCAAGAAACATAGTCATGGTCGGATGATCCGTGCATTTTGGCGCAATTTAGGCATAATACGCGGCTTCGATTTTGACCCCGACAGACCTTTTCTTATGCAGAAAGAACCTCGTAAGGTCCGTGAGTTTCGTCGCCGTGAGCAAGAAATTCTCGATACCGCGCTCAAGCTGTTCCTCGATCAAGGTGAAGACAGCGTCACCGTCGAGATGATCGCTGATGCCGTTGGTATCGGCAAAGGGACCATCTACAAGCACTTCAAGTCCAAGGCGGAGATCTATCTGCGCCTGATGCTCGATTATGAGCGCGACCTGAACGAGCTGCTGCACTCTGCCGATGTCGACAAGGATAAGGAAGCCCTGTCCCGGGCCTACTTCGAATTCCGCATGCGTGATCCACAGCGTTACCGGCTGTTCGATCGCCTGGAAGAGAAGGTGGTCAAGGGCAACCAGGTTCCGGAAATGGTCGAGGAGCTGCACAAGATCCGTGCCTCCAACTTCGAACGCCTGACCTTGTTGATCAAGGGCCGCATCAGCGAAGGCAAGCTCGAAGACGTGCCGCCTTACTTCCACTACTGCGCAGCCTGGGCGCTGGTGCACGGCGCGGTGGCGCTGTACCACTCGCCGTTCTGGAGCAATGTGCTGGAAGACCAGGAAGGTTTCTTCCAGTTCCTGATGGACATCGGCGTGCGCATGGGCAACAAGCGCAAGCGCGACCCCGATAGCTCCGGCAGCTGATTCATTCAGTCGCCTTATGGCGCCATGATTTCTCTATATGGCGCAGTGTCCCAGGAATATACTCAGGCATGGGGCTTGCCAAAACCTGATTTTTGAGTCAGGTTTTGGCCGGTTCACTCTTCCTTCGCCGGAGTCATTCATGATCGTTGACCGTCAAGGCAGGCGTTTTCGCAATCTGCGTATCAGCCTGACTTCTGCCTGCAACTACGCCTGTACCTACTGCGTGCCCAACGGCAAGCGGCTGGTGGCTGCCCAGGACGAGTTGTCGGCCGAAGCCATGGCGCGCGGCGTTGCCTACCTGATCGAGGCGGCGGGCATCGAACGCCTGCGCATCACCGGCGGCGAGCCCCTGGTCAGCCCGAAACTCGAAGCCTTCATGGCGGCGGTGGGGCAGATGGGCCTGGAAGACATCAGCCTGACCACCAACGGCCAATTGCTCGCACGCAAGCTGCCGCTGCTGGTGGATGCCGGTATCCGGCGCATCAACGTTTCCCTCGACACCCTGGATGCCTCGGCCTTCCGCAGCATCGCCCGTGGCGGCGATCTGGCGACGGTGCTCGACGGCATGGACCAGGCTCGCGCGGCGGGTATGAAAATCAAGGTCAACATGGTGCCGCTGCGTGGGCAGAACCTCGACCAGGTGATGCCGCTGCTCGACTACTGCCTGGAGCGTGGCTATGAACTGCGCTTTATCGAGCTGATGCGCATGGGCCATCTGGCCAGCGATTCCAACGCCTTCCTGCAGCAGTTCGTCAGCCTGCAGCAGCTGCTGAGCCTGATCGGCGAGCGTTACGAATACTTGCAGGCCGATGCGCCGGTGGACGCCACCGCCGTACGTTATGAAATTCCGGGGCAGGGCCATTTTGGTGTGATCGCTAACGAAAGTGTGCCGTTCTGCCGGACCTGCTCGCGCCTGCGGCTGTCGTCCACCGGCTGGCTGCACGGTTGCCTGTCGTCGAGCAACCGGCATTACGTCGGCGACCTGCTGGACAAGCCGCGCCATCAAGCCTTGCCGGCCTTGCAGCGCCTGCTGGTCAAAGCCTTGGGCGACAAGCAGGATGTGGCGTTCTCCGGTGGTGCGACGGTGATGAAAATCATCGGCGGCTAAACCTCCATCTCCTTGATCCCCGTCCCCTGTAGCCGCTGCCGCAGGTTGCGATCGAGGGGCAAGCCCTCGCCAATTCGGGCGACCCATCTCTCTCCAACCAATAGCCTTCACCGGATTTGTGGCTACTGCGCAGCCTGCGGCAGCGGCTACAGACGCCCGAGCTGGCGCGGAAGCTGCATCTCGTGGCCATTCGCCGGTTTTCCGTCACCGGCTTCTGGAGGGAAGGATGCGTAGCCTGGTTTTGCTGCTGGCTTTTTTGGGGCTCGGCGGCTGCATGAATGTCAGCGATATGGGCGAGGGTGTTCGCTATCACATGGGCGATGCGGGGCTCCTCGATCACAGTAATACCCAGCGCTCCAACTCGTTCCGCGTTCAGCCGGACTCGTTCATTTTCATCGCCCAGGGCGCCTTTGCGCCGCCGGGCAGCGCCTACCCGCGTCCCAACGTGGTGGCCGAGGAAGCCTTCAAGGGCTTTATCGAATACTTCCCCATGGTCCGCCGCGCCCGGGCGCCGGAAGGCCTGGACCAGGCCATGGCCGAGGCCCGTGAGGTGGGTGCGCATTACCTGCTGTACACCCGTTTCGCCAAGGCCGACGACCGCATCGGCAACTCTGATGAATGGTTCGACCAGGAAGCCGTGGATCGCCTGGGGATCGACAACGGCGTGATTCAGATCATGCTGATCGAGACCAGTACCCAGTACCTGATCGATACCGCGCGGATTCGCAGTCGTGGCGGTTTACTGACGTTCCACGACAACAAGCCGGAAGACCTGCTTGGCCCGCCGCTCGAACAATACGCCCGCAGCCTGTTAGGCTTGAGCGACTGAGCCAAGCACGAGGAGAGCAGCATGAGTGGTCCGGGCAAAGCCAACGATCTGTTGGCGCAGATTCCCAAGGCGGAGAAGGGCTTGCCGCCGGTCCACCTGTGGAATCCCGACTTCTGTGGCGATATCGACATGCGTATCGCCCGCGACGGCACCTGGTACTACCTGGGCACCCCCATTGGCCGCAAACCCATGGTCAAGCTGTTCTCCACCATCATTCGTCGCGACGGCGATGACTACTTCCTGATCACCCCGGTGGAAAAGGTCGGCATCAAGGTCGATGACGCTCCTTTTGTCGCCGTCACCCTGGAAGTCGAAGGGGAGGGTGAGGCCCAGGTCCTGCGCTTTACCACCAATGTCGACGAGCAGGTCAGCGCCGGCAGCGAGCACCCGCTGCGGGTGGTGATCGATCCGCAGACCCAGGAGCCGGCGCCTTACGTTCATGTACGCAGCAACCTGGAAGCGCTGGTGCACCGCAATGTGTTCTATCAACTGGTGGAACTGGCGGTGAGCTGCCCGATCGACGGTGAGAACTGGCTGGGCGTCTGGAGCGGTGGGGTGTTCTTCCCGATCGGCCTGGAGCCCTGAGCTCCGAAACATCTTGTTGAACGAATAAATATCTTGCGACCAAGATCCTGTTTCATGTATCAATTTGTACATGATTAGACATGTTCGATTTGACAAGAAAAAACGCGTGGTCGATGAGCTGATCCGACGCATCGAAAGCGGCCTCATGGAGGACGGTTTCCTGCTGCCGGGCGAGCATCAGTTGGCCCAGGAATTCTCGGTGAGTCGTGGCACCTTGCGTGAGGCCCTGGCCGAACTCAAACGCCGCAACTACATCGCCACCCAGAGCGGGGTCGGCTCCATCGTCACCTTTGACGGTGTGGTGCTGGACCAGCAAAACGGCTGGGCCCAGGCCCTGGCGGACAGCGGGGCGCTGATCAACACCGAGCTGCTGCGCCTGGAGGCGGTGCAACGTCCTGACCTGTTCAGCCGTTTCGGTACCGACCAATTCATTGCCCTGGACCGGCGCCGGCGTTCTACCGACGGCACCGTGGTTTCCCTTGAGCGTTCCCTGATGCCCGCCACCGGAGGCCTGGAGAGCCTGCCGCGAGTAGGGCTGATCGATGATTCCCTGACCATTACCCTGGCCGCCTACGGCTACATCGGCGAGCGCGGCGATCAATGGATCGGCGCCGAGCCACTGGGCGAAGAAGAGGCACGACTGCTGGGGCGTCCGGCCGGCAGTGTGTTTCTCAAGGCTCTGCGCACCACCTATGACCGCCGCGGGCGTTTCATGGAACAGGTGGAAAGTTTTCTCGACCCGCTGCACTTTCGCCTGCACCTGGAATTCGGAGCGCAGAAATGATCCCGCTGGATCGCGCTCTGGGCGCCTTTTACGGGTTGGCCCTTGGCGATGCCCTGGGCATGCCGACCCAATCCCTGAGCCGGCAGCAGATCAAGCAGCGCTTCGGCGCCATCCACAATCTGGAAGACGCCGGCCCCGATCAACCGATTGCCGCCAACATGCCCAAGGGCTCGATCACCGACGACACCGAGCAGGCGATCCTGGTCGGCGACCTGCTGGTGGCGGGCAAGGGCCGGATCGAGCCGGCGGCGTTGGCCCACAGCCTGATCGAGTGGGAGGCGGCGATGCAGGCCAAGGGCTCCCAGGACCTGCTGGGTCCTTCGACCAAGCGCGCCATCGAGATGATCCTCGCCGGGCATACCGCGGAAGAAGCCGGGCGCTACGGCACCACCAACGGCGCGGCAATGCGCATCACTCCGGTGGGCATCGCGGCGAATGTCGACAATGCCCAGGCTTTTATCCGTGCGGTGGTGGAGGCTTGCCAGGTGACCCATAACACCACCCTGGGCATCTCCAGTGCGGCGGCGGTCGCGGCGGTGGTGTCCGCCGGGATCAATGGCGTGCCGCTGGGCGATGCCTTGCAGGTCGGCGTGCAGATCGCCCAGGAAGCAGAGCGGCATGGTCACTGGGTGGCCGGCGGGCGTATCGCCACGCGCATCAGTTGGGCGCGCAGCCTCAGCGTCGAAAGCGACAAGGCGCTGCTGGCCGATCTGCTGTACGACCTGATCGGTACTTCCGTCGCTTCCCAGGAATCGGTGGTGGTGTCCTTTGCCCTGGCGCATCAGGTGGCCATCGGCGAACTGCAAGCGTTCGAGGCGCTGTGCATGGCCGCCAGCCTTGGGGGCGACACCGATACCATTGCCGCCATCCTCGGCGCGATGCTCGGAGCCTGCCAGGGGATGGACTGCTGGCCGGCTGCCTTGATCGAGCAGATCAAGCAGGTCAATGACCTGGATCTCGAACCTCTGGTGCAGGGGCTGCTGGCCCTGCGTTAAGGGCCTTGAGGCTGCATGACCGAGGCTCCCACCACCTGTGCGCGAGCCGCCGCTGAGGCCTATTTGCCATGGATAGCAGGAATACGGCGAGGAATGCCGGGACGTCTGATCGACTTCCGAAATTGCCGACAATCACAACAAAGGCAACAGGAGTTTTTTCATGAGTGCATCGAACCCCGGGCAAAGCGCCGGGCAGCTGGAAACCCGTGGCATCGAGCCGGTGCCGGAAGGCGAGTGCAACGGCCATCCGCTGCAACTGTTCTGGGTCTGGTTCGCCGCCAATATCAGCATCCTCGGCTTGCCGCTGGGGGCGACCCTGGTGGCCTTTCGCGGCTTGTCGATCTGGCAGGCGATCATCGTCGCCATCCTCGGTGCCGCCGGTTCGTTCGCGGTGGTGGGGATCATCTCCATCGCCGGCCGTCGCGGGCGGGCGCCGAGCCTGACGCTGTCGCGGGCGATCTTCGGCGTGCGCGGCAACATCGGCCCGACCCTGGTGTCGCTGATGTCGCGGGTGGGCTGGGAAACCGTCAACACCACCACCGCCGCCTTCGTCCTGTTGTCGCTGTGTTCGATCCTGTTCGGCTCGCCGGTGGAGGCCAAGAGCGCGCCGCTGCTGACCCTGGTGTTCATCGGCATTTTCGTGCTGCTGACCCTGGCCGTCTCCGGCCTCGGCCACGCGACCCTGCTGGTGATCCAGAAGTGGGCCACCTATGTGTTCGGCGCGCTGAACCTGCTGGTGGGCGGCTTCCTCTGCGCCACCATCGACTGGAGCGCGGTGTTCAACGCCACCCCGGCGCCGTTGAGTGCGATGATCATCGGTATCGGCACCATGGCCGCGGGCACCGGTATCGGCTGGGCCAATACCGGTGCCGACATGTCGCGTTACCAGCACAGCAGCGTCAAGGCCTCGCGCCTGGTGGCATCGGCGGCCTTCGGCGCCGGCATTCCGCTGGTGCTGCTGATTACCCTGGGCGGCCTGCTGTCGGTGGGCAATGACGACCTGGCCTCGGCCACCGACCCGATCGTGGCGATCCGCGACATGCTGCCGACCTGGATGGCGGTGCCCTACCTGATCACCGCTTTCGGCGGCCTGCTGCTGTCGAACAACCTGTCGGTGTACTCGGCCGGCCTGACCACCCTGACCCTGGGGCTCAAGGTCAAGCGGGTGTATGCGGTGGTGGTGGACATCGTGGCGATCTTCGCCGGCTCCATCTACTTCATGCTGATCGCCGAGAGTTTCTACGGGCCGTTCATTACCTTCATTTCCTTGCTGGCGGTGCCTCTCACCGCCTGGGTCGGGATCTTCGTGGTCGACCTGATCCATCGTCACTACTACAGCCCCAAGGACCTGCTGGACGTCAGCCCGAGCAGCGCCTATTGGTATCGCGGCGGTGTCGAATGGCGGGCCTTCGGTGCCTGGGTGCTGGCCATAGTGCTGGGCTTCAGCTTCACCACCATCGGCACCACCGCCGAAAACCTCTGGTTCGTCGGGCCGCTGGCCGACTCCTGGCTGGGGCATAACGGCCTGGGCTGGATCGTCACCTTCCTGGTGGCCGGTGGGGTATATGCCGTGTTGGGCGGGGCCAGGGACCGCCGCGCTGCTTTTGTCGAGAATGCCAATGCCTAGAATGCTGCACACCGGCCAGGTCATCGTCGATCTGGTGATGTCCGTGGAGCGCCTGCCGAACTCCGGCGGCGACGTGTTGGCACAGTCCGCCAGCTTCGAAGCCGGCGGCGGTTTCAACGTGATGGCGGCCGCCCAGCGTAACGGCTTGCCGGTGCTGTACCTGGGACGACACGGCAATGGCCGCTTCGGTGAGCTGGCGCGTGAGGCGATGCGTGCCGAGGGCATCCAGGTCACTCTCGAGGCCAGCCGCACCGAGGACACCGGTCTGTGTGTGGCGCTGACCGAAGCCACGGCCGAGCGCAGCTTCATTTCCTACATCGGGGCGGAAGGCCAGCTGTCGGCCGAGGACCTGGCCGGTGTCGCGGTGCAGGCCGACGATTCTGTCTATGTCAGCGGCTACAGCCTGCTGCATGCCGGCAAGGCCGAGGCTTTGCTGGACTGGCTGCTGGCCTTGCCACGGGCGATCCGGCTGGCGTTCGATCCGGGCCCGCTGGTGGATTCGCCGGACTCGGCGGCCATGCGCCGGCTGCTGCCGCGTATCGATATCTGGACCAGCAACAGCGTCGAGGCGCTGCGTTTCACCGGGGCCTCGACCATCGCCGAAGCCCTGCAACGCCTGCATGAGGGGCTGTCGCAAGAGGTGTTGCTGGTGGTCAGGGACGGACCGCAGGGTTGCTGGGTCAGCCAGCATGGCCACAGCGCCCATGTGCCGGGCTTCAAGGTCCAGGCGGTGGACAGCAACGGTGCCGGCGATGCCCATGCCGGGGTCTTCGTCGCAGCCCTGGCGCAGGGGCTGGAGCCACTGCAGGCGGCGCGGCGTGCCAACGCCGCGGCGGCCCTGGCGGTGACTCGCTGGGGGCCGGCCACCGCACCGGGTACGGTGGAGGTGGATGCGCTGGTCAACGGGAATGGCGTCCACGGCTAGACACTTGCTGACGGAGTGAGGGGATCGCGAGCAAGCTCGCTCCTACAGGGAGCAATGCTTGCGATCGATGGCTTATCCCGCCTTGCGTAACGCCTCGATCAACTCCTGCTTGCTCATGGTCGAGCGGCCGCGAATGTTTTTCACCCGGGCTTCCTTCAGCAGGCTGTCTTTCGTCTGGGTACTCAATGAAACCTTGCTGTTGCGGGCGTGCCCCTCTCGGCTGGCGACGGCACGCCTGGCCGAGGACTGGCGCGCGGCGGCCTTTTCCGAGGCCGGTGTGTGTTGCCCGGACCCGCCAGCCCGTTCCCCACCACCGGACTGCTTGTTCACCGTGGCCCAGGCACGCGCTTCGGCTTCTTCCTTGGGCACGCCCTTGGCTTCGTAGCCGGCTTCGATATGCGCGGCCTTGCGCTTCTGTTCGGCGGTGTATTTGGCTTTGCTTCCACGAGGCATGAGCGCTCTCCTTTGGCAGTGGGTACCTGAGATTGGGGCGGGAGAACGGTCGAGAAGTGCCCGGGAATCGACGAATGGGGCTCTCGGTATCGACGCCAGAGGGTTGTGATCGCGATCACAGAAGCGCGGCATTCAGCGCAAAAAGGGCAGGCCAGGACGGCCTGAGGTTTGCCAGGGCGGGGGGAGTCTCGCACAATGCCTGCGCGCAAACCCAAGGCTGTTACCGGTCCGCTGCGGTTGCCGTGCGGTCGCGGTGCACTTTTCCAAGGAATGAAAAAATGAAGACTCGGATGTTTTTGGCTGCGGCCCTGATGGGCGGCACCGTGCTGCTGGCCGGTTGTGGCGACAAGAGTGAGAAAGTCAGCCAGCCTGTGGCACAGGTCGATGCCCGGCAACAGGAAATCGATAAATACAACCAGTACGTCGGTGCGGCGAACAGCATCAGCGAATCCTTCCAGACGTTCTTGCAGCGTTACCGGCAGTACGAGGTGCCGGCCCTGGCAGGCAAGGCGCCGATCACCGCTTTCAGCGTCGGCAACGATATCCTCATCGATCGCCTGAGCCGGGCCCTGGATGGCGCCCTGGCCATCGATACGCCGATCCCGGAAGTGGATCAGGCGGCCCAGGCCTTTTCCGCGGCCCTGAAAACCCTCTCGCCGCTGAGTCATGAGCTGCAGAACTACGCGACCTCCAAGGGCTACCTGAGCGACAACGGCGACCAGGCCCGTCGGCAGAGCCAGGCCTATCTGGCCGCCCTGACCGCGGTCAGCGACAAGGAGCAGGACTTCTACGCCGGCCTTGGGGCCCGTGACCTGGCGCTGACCAAGCAGGCCTTCGATGAGGCGCCGAAAGACACCGCGGCCTACTACCGGGCCGGGTTGATCTACTACGGCAAACTCAACACCGCCGATGCCGAGACGCTGTTCGTCGAACCGAACGATCCGCAGGCCCTGGCGGCTTTCGAGAAGTCCCTGGCACTGGTGGCCGACGCGGCCGCGGGCTGGAATGGCAAGGTCAGCGCCCAGGCGGCGCAGAGCGGCAAGTCGTGCGGTGGCGGCATGCTGGAAATCAATGAGTTCATCGGCCAGTCGCGTTCGATCATCCGCGACGTCAAGGACGGGGTGTACAAGCGCGCTCCCGAGGGCGCTATGAAGAACCTGTCGGCGCAGATGCAGAGTTCGAGCATCGTCCGCTCGGCCAACCGCTACAACCGCACCTACGGCAACATGATCAATCGCTTCAACCATCCGACCTGCTGAGCCGGTGCTTGAGGGGGCCTGCGGCATTCAACAGGGTCATGGCCAGGATCGTGGCAGTTGTGATCCTGCAGGCTTCGGAGTTAGCACGAGGCGGAGTAAGTCAGGCGCCGATCTCGTCGATGAACTCGTCCATGAAGCGCTTCAGGCGGGCATGCCGCACTTGTGCCAGGCGTGCGCCGGTCAGGGTCTGAAACCCCTCCGCCAGGTGCAGCAGCTTGGTGTGGAAGTGGTCGAGGGTGAAGTTCAGGTCGTCGTAGCCGCGGTGCTCGGCGTGCGGGTCGTGGGGATCGTAGAAGGCTCGGTTCAACCGGCCGCCGACATAGAAGGTACGGGCCACGCCGAGAGCGCCCAGGGCGTCGAGACGGTCGGCGTCCTGCAGGATCTTCGCCTCCAGGGTGTCGGCCTGGATGGCGGCGGAAAAACTGTGGGCTTCGATGGCGTGGGCCACCGCGGCGATCTTCGCTTCGGGCCAGCCCAACTGGTGCAGCAGGGCCGAGGCCTTTTCCGCCGACAGGCGCGAGGCCTGGGCGCGCAGCGGTGAGCTCTTTTCCACGTTGACGCAATCGTGCAGCAGGGTGGCGGCGAGCAACACTTGCAAGTCGCCGCCGTCTTCCCTGGCGATACGCCGTACATTGGCCCATACCCGCTGCAGGTGCGACAGGTCGTGGGCGCCGTCGTCGACGGGCTCCAGCGCATGGGGCAGCAGGGTGTTGGCGAGATCGGGCAGGGGAGCAAAAGCGTGGGCGGTCATCTGGAGGGAGCCATCAGCGGGTGAATAACGCGCCACTGTAGCCGCTGTCGAAGGCGGTGATAAAGCCCATGGCGCTCACACCAGCGTCCTTTGTTGGGGGGCTGACCGGTAAGTCTGCGGCACGGGTTACGGGAACCGGGCAATTCCGACATGGACAATCACCCGCCACGACCTCCAGGCACATCCCGGTGAAATACCCGTGCATGTCCTTCCCCTGTCGATCTAATATGGCCGCCTGCCTTCCAACCGAGACCCGCCGATGTCCGTCGAAATCCGCCCAGCCGTGCCCAGCGATGCACCGCAAATCCTTGCCTTCATCAGGGAGTTGGCCGATTACGAACGCGCTCGCCATGAGGTCATCGCCAGTGTCGCCGACATTGAGCGCAGCCTGTTCAGCGAGGGCGCCACGGCCCACGGCCTGATCTGCCTGCGCGATGGCGTGCCGATCGGTTTCGCGGTGTTTTTCTTCAGCTATTCCACCTGGCTGGGCAGCAATTGCCTGTACCTGGAAGACCTCTACATCACCCCTGCACAACGCGGCGGCGGCGCTGGCAAGCAGCTGCTGCGGCACCTGGCGCGGATCGCCTGCGACAACGGTTGCGGGCGCTTCGAGTGGAGCGTGCTGGAGTGGAACGAACCGGCGATCCAGTTCTACAAATCCCTGGGCGCCCAGCCGCAGGAAGAGTGGGTAAGGTACCGCATGGATGGCGATGTGCTGCGCGCGTTCGCCCAAGGCTGAGCCCACCGCTCCATGGCAGCACACTGTAGTGCTGGCGAAGCTGTAAAGCGCATGACCTATTTCTGGCGTTTGCGCCGAACTTGGCGGCCGAGGGTTCTTCCTCTGTAGGAGCGAGGCTTGCCCGCGTAGCGTTTTTTCAGACTTACCGCCATCGCGGGCAAGCCTCGCTCCTACGGGGTCGCGTTTATTGCTTGAGGGTGGCCATGTCGATGACGAAGCGGTACTTCACATCGCCGGCGATCATCCGCGCGTAAGCCTCGTTGATCTGGCGGATGTCGAGCATTTCGATGTCGCAGGTGATGTTGTGCTCGGCGCAGAAATCCAGCACTTCCTGGGTTTCGGCCACGCCGCCGATCAGCGAGCCGGCCAGCACGCGACGCCCCAGCACCAGCTTGGCCGCGTGCACGGGCGGGTCCACCGGTTCGATCAAGCCGACCAGGATATGTACGCCGTCGAAGCGCAGGGTATCCAGGTAGGGGTTGAGGTCGTGTTGCACTGGGATGGTGTCCAACAGGAAGTCGAAGCGGCCGGCCGCGGCTTTCATCTGTTCGGCATCGGTGGAGACGATCACATGATCGGCGCCCTGGCGACGACCTTCCTCGGCCTTGCTCGCCGAACGGGTGAACAGGGTCACTTCCGCGCCCAGGGCCTTGGCGAACTTGATGCCCATGTGGCCCAGGCCGCCCATGCCGAGAATGCCCACCTTGTCGCCGGCCTTCACCCCGTAATGCTTGAGCGGCGAGTAGGTGGTGATGCCCGCGCAGAGGATCGGTGCGGCGCTGGCCAGGTCGAGCTTCTCGGGGATGCGTACGACAAAGTGCTCGCTGACCACGATGCTGTCGGAGTAACCGCCCATGGTGTTGCTGCCGTCGACCCGGTCCGGGGTGGCGTAAGTCATGGTCGGGCCTTCCAGGCAGTATTGCTCCAGGTTGGCGGCGCAGGCTTCGCAATGCCGGCAGGAGTCGACCATGCAGCCGACGCCGACCAGATCGCCGACCTTGTGCTTGGTCACTTGGGCACCGACCGCGGTGACCTTGCCGACGATCTCGTGGCCCGGCATCAGCGGGTACACGGCGATGCCCCATTCATTGCGGGCCTGGTGGATATCGGAGTGGCAGACGCCGCAGTAGAGAATCTCGATGGCCACGTCATCCGGGCGCGGGCTGCGTCGCTGAAAGCTCATGGGGGCGAGGGGCGTGGTGGCTGACTGGGCGGCGTAACCTATGGCTGTGTACATGATGAACCTCGCAAAAGCACTGACAGGTGAGGCGGGCCATTCTCGGCGCCGCTGCCTGGTGCGAACATGGCGATTCCTCGTCATGTCATGCCTATTCCTCCGCCATCGGCCATTTGCCCGCGGCATTGGCGCTCAGACCTGCGATGATGTTTTCATCCCTTTTTCCGTGAAGTTTTCCCCATGTTGTTGACCCGTCATCTCGATGCCAACGCCACCCTGGTGTCCCTGATCCAGCCCCTTGCGACCCGCGACGGTTTCGTCCCCACGGCGCTGCCCGAGGTCAAGGTGCTGCGGGCCAGTTGCGATGTGGCCCGTGGCCCGCAGATCTACGAGCCGAGCCTGATGATCATCGTCCAGGGCAGCAAATTGGCGTACCTGGGCCCGCGGACCCTGGAGTACGGCGCCGGGCATTACCTGATCCAGGCGCTGTCGGTGCCCTTTGAATGCGAGACCTTCGCCATGCCCGATGCGCCCTTGCTCGGGGTGTCCATCGCCATCGACCGGGCGCTGTTGGGCGAGCTGGTGTTGGCGATGGGAGGTGCCGCGGGGCGCAGTGCCCAGGCGCAGACCCCGGAGTCCATGACCTCGGTGGTGCTCGACGACACCATGCGCGGTTGCGTGGAGCGCCTGCTGCGCTGCCTGCACGATCCTCTGGAGTGCAAGGTGATGGGCCAGGCGCGCTTGCGCGAATTGATGTTCACCGTCTTGCGCGGGCCCCAGGCCGATGTGCTGCGCGCGCTGGTGGAGCAGCAGGGGCAGTTCGCCCGGATTTCCGCCTCGCTGAATCACTTGCACGAGCATTACACCGAGCCGCTGAACGTCGAGACCCTGGCCCGTTGCGCGAACATGAGCGCCTCGACCTTTCATGAGCATTTCAAGCGCAGCACGCTGCTGTCGCCGGTGCAGTACCTCAAGCGCCTGCGCTTGCTCAAGGCGCAGCAGTTGCTGCTGGGGGAAGGGTTGGGCGTGGCCCAGGTGGCGCATCGGGTGGGTTACCAGAGCACCTCGCAATTCAGCCGCGAGTACAAGCGCTACTTCGAGCGCAATCCGGGGGATGAGCGAGCGGCGTGACGGGTTGGAGCGACACTCTTCTGTAGGAGCGAGGCTTGCCCGCGATGAAGGCTGACGCGGTCTGACAGAGACATCGCCAAGACCTTATCGCACGCAAGCTGTGCTCCTACAGAAGCGGGGCAGTGGTGCTGGCAATAAAAAAGGCCCCCGTTCGGGAGCCTTTTTTCTTCAAGCGTACGCCTTACATGTTCGGGTAAGTCGGACCGCCCGCGCCTTCTGGCGCGACCCAGGTGATGTTCTGCGCCGGGTCCTTGATGTCGCAGGTCTTGCAGTGCACGCAGTTCTGGGCGTTGATCTGGAAGCGCTTCTCGCCATCTTCCTTGGTGATCACTTCATATACTCCGGCCGGGCAGTAGCGTTGAGCAGGCTCATCGTACAGCGGCAGGTTCTTGCCGATCGGGATGCTCGGATCGGTCAGCTTCAGGTGGCAAGGCTGTTCTTCTTCATGGTTGGTACCCGAGATGAACACCGAGCTGAGTTTGTCGAAGCTGAGCTTGCCGTCCGGTTTCGGGTAGTCGATCTTCTTGCAGTCCGCGGCCAGCTTCAGGCAGGCGTAGTCCGGCTTGGTGTCGTGCAGGGTGAACGGCAGCTTGCCGCCGAAGATGTTCTGGTCGACCCAGTTGAAACCGCCGCCGACGATGGCGCCGTACTTGTGGATCGCCGAGCCGAAGTTGCGGCTGGCGAACAGTTCTTCGTACAGCCAGCTGGACTTGAACGCTTCTACATAGGTGTTCAGCTCGTCGGCGCCTTCGGAACCGGCGAACAGCGCATCGGCCACGGCGTCAGCGGCGAGCATGCCGGACTTCATGGCGGTGTGGCTGCCCTTGATCTTGGCGAAGTTCAGGGTGCCCAGGTCGCAGCCGATCAGCGCGCCGCCTTTGAATACCATCTTCGGCAGCGAGTTCAGGCCGCCTTTGCAGATGGCCCGCGCGCCATAGCTGACACGCTTGCCGCCTTCGAGGTACTGCTTGAGCACCGGGTGATGCTTGAGGCGCTGGAACTCGTCGAACGGCGACAGGTAGGTGTTGCTGTAGGACAGGTCGACGATCAGGCCGACCACCACCTGGTTGTTTTCCAGGTGATAAAGGAAGGAACCGCCGGTGTTCTCGGTGCCCATGATGTCCAGCGGCCAGCCGGCGGTGTGGACCACCAGGCCTGGCTGATGCTTGGCCGGGTCGATTTCCCAGATTTCTTTCAGGCCAATGCCGTAGTGCTGAGCGTCGGCGTCGCTGTCCAGGTTGAAGCGCTGGATCAGCTGCTTGCCGATGTGGCCACGGCAGCCTTCGGCGAACAGGGTGTACTTGCCACGCAGTTCCATGCCGGGGGTGTACAGGCCTTCCTTCGGATTGCCTTCGCGGTCGACACCCAGGTCACCGGTGATGATCCCGCGAACCACGCCGTTGTCGTCGAACAGCGCTTCCTGGGCGGCGAAGCCCGGGTAGATTTCCACGCCCAGGTTCTCGGCCTGCTGGGCCAGCCAGCGGCACAGGTTGCCCAGGGAGATGATGTAGTTGCCTTCGTTGTGCATGGTCTTGGGCACAAAGAAGTCGGGAACTTTGATCGAGCTGTCGGCGTTTTTCAGGACATAGATGTCATCGCGCTTGACCGGGGTGTTCAGCGGCGCGCCGAGCTCCTTCCAGTCCGGGAACAGCTCGTTCAGGGCGCGCGGTTCGAACACGGCGCCGGAAAGAATGTGAGCACCGACTTCGGAGCCTTTCTCGACCACGCAGACGCTGATTTCCTTACCGGCTTCGGCGGCCTTCTGCTTCAGTCGGCAGGCGGCGGACAAGCCAGCGGGGCCGGCACCGACGATGACCACGTCGAATTCCATGTATTCGCGTTCCACAGGCTATCTCCTACTCAAGGCTCAACGGTTTTTTCTAATTGGAGGTTGGGTGTCGCATCGATGATTTTCTCCGCCGGACAGGGGAGTGGACAATGAACGACCCGCCTTTTTCTCTAGGCGGCGCATTATATCTACACCACTCCCAGGGGCCAATACAAACGTTTGTTTGAATTTGCTGGAGGCCGTGTAGAATCGAAGAAACGCGGCTTATGACTGACCATTTTGCCGTATTGACCAGAATAGGCGTTCCGGTCAAGATACGGTCGGTTTTGCGCTCGCCGTAGGCTGACTGTTGGTTTCAAGAGCACCTCTAAAGACAGGGCGAAGGCAGTACAAAGGTGACGCAACGTGCAGTTTACACGCCGCGATAAAGAATGACCGGCCAGTCGCTACTGACGAACGGTCATCATCCCGTGAGCAGGGTCATCTGTCTGCTGTTGCAAGAGTCCATGCCAGCGTTTTTAGAGGTGCCCTTGTGCCCGATGAGCATCAACCGCCAGGTTCGCCTAGGCGACTTTCTTTTCACCGGAGAGTAACGAGGAATCCATGAAGGTTCTTGTAGCTGTCAAACGCGTTGTCGATTACAACGTCAAGGTTCGCGTCAAGGCGGACAATTCCGGCGTCGACCTCGCCAACGTCAAGATGTCGATGAACCCTTTCTGCGAAATCGCAGTGGAAGAAGCCGTACGCCTGAAAGAAAAAGGCGTAGCGACTGAAATCGTCGTCGTCTCCATCGGTCCCGCTACTGCTCAAGAGCAACTGCGTACCGCCCTGGCGCTGGGTGCCGATCGTGCCATCCTCGTCGAATCCGCTGATGAACTGAACTCCCTGGCCGTGGCCAAGCTGCTCAAGGCCGTGGTCGACAAGGAACAGCCTCAGCTGGTGATCCTTGGCAAGCAAGCCATCGACAGCGACAACAACCAGACCGGCCAGATGCTGGCTGCCCTGAGCGGTTACGCTCAAGGTACCTTCGCCTCCAAGGTCGAAGTGTCGGGCGACAAGGTTGCCGTGACCCGTGAAATCGACGGCGGTCTGCAAACCGTTTCGCTGAACCTGCCAGCGATCGTCACCACCGACCTGCGTTTGAACGAGCCGCGCTACGCGTCTCTGCCAAACATCATGAAAGCCAAGAAGAAGCCGCTTGAAGTGCTGACTCCTGATGCTTTGGGCGTTTCCACCGCCTCTACCAACAAGACCCTGAAAGTCGAAGCGCCGGCTGCACGCAGCGCGGGTATCAAGGTCAAGTCGGTCGCTGAACTGGTCGAGAAACTGAAAAACGAAGCGAAGGTAATCTGACCATGACTATCTTGGTAATCGCTGAACACGACAACAAGGTGCTGGCTCCGGCCACCCTGAACACCGTTGCTGCCGCTGCCAAAATTGGCGGCGACATCCACGTTCTGGTCGCCGGCCAGGGCGCTGGCGCCGTGGCTGAAGCCGCTGCGAAAATCGCTGGCGTGAGCAAAGTCCTGTCTGCTGACAATGCTGCCTACGCGCACCAGCTGCCGGAAAACGTTGCCCCGCTGGTCGCCGAGTTGGGCAAGGGCTACAGCCACATCCTGGCCGCCGCCACTTCCAACGGCAAAAACATCCTGCCGCGCGTTGCCGCGCAGCTGGACGTCGACCAGATCTCCGAGATCATCTCGGTAGAAAGCGCCGACACCTTCAAGCGTCCGATCTATGCCGGTAACGCCATCGCTACCGTGCAATCGAACGCTGCCGTGAAGGTCATCACCGTGCGCGCCACCGGTTTCGACCCGGTTGCCGCCGAAGGCGGTTCGGCCGCTGTCGAAGCGGTTGCTGCCGCTCACGATGCAGGCAAATCGAGCTTCGTCGGCGAAGAGCTGGCCAAGTCCGACCGTCCTGAACTGACCGCTGCCAAGATCGTCATTTCCGGCGGCCGCGGCATGCAGAACGGCGACAACTTCAAACACCTGTACGCCCTGGCCGACAAGCTGGGCGCTGCCGTGGGTGCTTCGCGCGCCGCGGTCGACGCAGGTTTCGTACCCAACGACATGCAGGTCGGCCAGACCGGCAAGATCGTTGCGCCACAGCTGTACATCGCCGTCGGTATCTCCGGCGCGATCCAGCACCTGGCCGGCATGAAAGACTCCAAGGTGATCGTTGCGATCAACAAGGATGAAGAAGCACCGATCTTCCAGGTGGCCGATTACGGCCTGGTGGCGGACTTGTTCGAAGCCGTACCTGAGCTGGAGAAGCTGGTCTAATCCAGCGGCTTCACTTATAAGAGAGCCCGGTCTTTTGGCCGGGCTTTTTTATTGTCTGGGATTTGAACGGGAGAATTTCGCCATGGATCTGCGACGCCTGGGTGGCCTGTCAGTGCTGCTGGGACTGACATTGATGCCGTTGCTATCGATGGCCGCCGGCAAATGCGAGCGCCTGGTGGTGACCGGCAGTCCGGACGCCCCGCCGTATCTGTGGCGCGACCCGCAGGACCCCAGCCACCTGATTGGCGCCAGCGCCGAACTGCTGCAGCACGTGGCGCAGGAACTGGGGATCAAGGTCGAGCTGTTGTATGCCGGCAAACGCTCCGCCGCCCTGGACGAAGTGCGCAGCGGGCGCATGGACATGCTGGCCGACGCGCCACTGACGGTGAACGAGCTGGAAACGCTGGACTACATTCATCCGCCGCTGCTGGAGAACGATTTCCTGGTCTGGACCCGCAAGGGCTCGACGCTGAACTACAGCCAGCCGTCAGACCTGCATGGGCATACCGGTGCGTTGTCGGAAAGGGCGCGCTTGACGCCGTCCTTCGAAGCCTTCGCCAAGGAGCAATTGAGCCTGACCCGCATGCCGAACCTGACCCAGGCGTTCCAGAAACTGCTGCTGGGGGAGGTGGAGTATGTACTGGCTGGGCGCTACGCCGGCACAGCCCTGGCCCAGTCGCTGGGCATGGCCAATGATCTGCTGGCATTCCCGCAACCTGCCGACAAACCTGGCCTGTTCCTGGCCGTCTCGCACAACTCCGCCTGCAACGACCCATGGTTGCGCGGACAGTTGGCGAAAAAGATGACAGAATTGCCTGCGTCCGGCCTGACGGAAGCCGTGCTGCAGCGCAATCTCGAGCGTTGGAAGGCACAGTTGCAGCAACCTGTCAGCACCCCCAAACAGTAGGGATTTCTAGTGAGTATTCGACCTCTTTTCGCTGCCCTGGCCGTCCTGGCTCTGGCGGGTTGCGCAGCCGATCCGGCGCCGAATGAACAAATGCGCCTGACCGAACAAACCCTGGCCCAGGCCAAGGCCGTGGGGGCCACGGCAGAGGATGTGCCGGAAATGAAACTGGCCGAGGACAAGTTCGCCCGCGCCCAACGCAACATGCAGGAAGAGTCGTTCAAGCATGCGCGCATGCGTGCCGAACAGGCGGAACTGGATGCACGCCTGGCCGAGGCGCGAGTCCTGACCCTGAAAAGCCAGGAGCAACTGAACCTCGTCCAGACCCGTATCACTCGTCTGCGCAAGCAGTTGGGAGATGCCCGATGATTCGTCTGACTCGAGTATTGGGTGGCGCCCTGTTGATCGCCTGTACCGGCCTTTACGGCTGCGCCGGGCAGCGCAGCGAAGCAGCGCTGGAACAGGCCAGCGAAGACTTCCAGAAGGTCAAGGAAGACTCCAATGTGCTGCGCATCGCACCCAAGGACGTGATCCGTGCCGGTGAGTCCCTGGCCCGGGCCGATCGCCTGTCCAGCTACTGGGGCAGCGGTTCGGATGTCGTGCACTACGCCTACCTCAGCCAGCGCTACAGCGAAATCGCCCGCGAGCACACCAACCAGGCGCTGAACCAGGAGCAGGCGGCCAAGCTCGAACTCGAACGCCAGCGCCTGCAACTGGCCCTGCGCGAGGCCAAACTGCTGAGCGTGCAGCAACAGGGCAAGTGGCTGGAAGAGCAGATCATCAACCTGGCGACGACCCAGACCGATCGCGGGCTGGTGATGACCCTGGGCGATGTATTGTTCGACACCGGCGAAGCGGAGCTGAAAAGCTCGGCCAACCGCACCGTGTTGAAGGTCGTGCAATTTCTCCAACTGAACCCCAAGCGCGTGGTGCGGATCGAGGGCTACACGGACAACACCGGCGACAAGCAGAGCAATCTGAAACTGTCCCGAGACCGGGCGCAGTCCGTGGCCGATATCCTAGTGGACCTGGGGGTCGAGGAGAAACGGGTCCAGGTCGAAGGTTATGGCGATGAGTACCCGGTCGAGGCCAACGCCTCGGAACGTGGGCGGGCGCAGAACCGTCGGGTGGAAATCGTCTTCTCCGACGAGAAAGGCCAGCTGGGCGCCGCGCGCTAAGACGCGGATGGTCAAAACAACCCGGTTTCCCTGTGGAGCCGGGTTTTTTTGTGCCTGACGATTGGCACACAAAACAGTACAGTTTTTGCTGACACTGCCCTGTATGGTCGACTATTGTGGCAACTGTCCCAGTACACTTATGAACTGTTCCGGTATCGTCATCCACAAGAATAAAATGCCGGTGAAATCGAGTGCAGCGTCATGACCAATCTCTTGCTTTATCAACGTATCGCTCAGCAGCTGGCTGAAGATATCCGTCGTGGTGTGTACCAGCCCGGGGAACGCGTACCTTCGGTGCGCAAGATGAGTTCCCAGCTCAATGTCAGCCACGCCACGGTGCTCCAGGCCTACGCCAATCTCGAGGATCAGGGGCTGATCCGCGCCCGTCCGCAGTCGGGCTATTACGTGCACCAGACCCCGGCGCTGACCGCACCGACCCCGGATATCGCTCGGGTCGAACGGCCGGGCCTGGTGACACGCAGCAGCATCATTCATCAGGTACTGGTGGAGTCGCGCCGTGAAGGCGTGTTCCCGCTGGGCGCTGCGGTGCCTAGCGTCGATTACCTGCCGGTGCGGGCGTTGCACCAGCAACTGGCCAAAGTCACCCGTTTCCACAGTCCGCGGGCCTTCAGCTACATGTTCAGCCCCGGTTTCGAGCCGTTGCGTCGGCAGGTGGCGATCCGTATGCGCGACGCTGGCGTGGTGGTCGACCCCTCCGAGGTGGTGATCACCCACGGCTGCGTGGATGCCCTGCAGATGTCATTGCGCGTGCTGACCCGCCCGGGCGACCTGATCGCCGCGGAATCGCCGACTTACTACGGCCTGCTGCAACTGGCCGACCTGCTCGGGCTCAAGGTCATCGAGATTCCCAGCGACCCTTCCACCGGCATGAGTCTGGAAGCGCTGCAACTGGCGGCCAACCAGTGGTCGATCAAGGCCCTGGTGTTGACCACGCGCCTGAGCAATCCACTGGGCGGCACCATGCCGGAAGAGCGGCAAAAACAGTTGCTGCGCCTGGCCTCGGATTTCGATATCCAGGTGGTCGAAGACGATATCTACGGCGAACTGATGTTCGAGGTCGGTCGTACCAAGGCGCTGAAAGCCTATGACCGGTTGGATCGGGTGATCTATTGCTCGAGCTTTTCCAAGACCCTGTCACCGGGCGTGCGCATCGGCTGGATGATTGCCGGCAAGTTCCAGCAGGAAATCCAGCGCTTGCAGACTTTCAGCACCCACTCGGCCTGCAGCGTCACCCAGATGGGCGTCGCGGCCTATCTGGAGAACGGCGGTTACGACCGGCATCTGCGCTTCATCCGTCAGGAGTACCGCAAGAATCTCAGCGCCTTTCAGCTGGCGGTGCAGCAGTACTTCCCGGAGGGCACGCAGATTACCCGTCCGAACGGCGGTTTCATTCTCTGGGTCAGCCTGCCGGGGCGGGTCAATACCCAGGAATTGCATGTCCGGGCATTGCAGCAGGGCATCAGTATCGCGCCGGGGCTGATCTTCAGTAATACCGAGCAGTTCAACCACTGCATTCGCCTCAACTGCGGCACGCCGTGGAATCGCGAGGCCGAGCGGGCATTGATGACCCTGGGCATGTTGGCCAGCCAGCTGTGCCAGGAGGCCGCGGGCGGTTTTTGAAGGATCGGTTACCGCGCTTGTTTTCGCGCGGTCAACAGGCGAGCATATGGCTCTTTGCCGCCGATCCTGTTGCCTCTCTATGAAAGCGATTTTTCCTGTTGCCTGGGTATTGGTCAGTGTCTTGAGTGCTTTCGGCACGGCCAGCGTTCTGGCGGCTCCGGCCCAGGAAAAGGTCGCGGCAAGCGCCACCGCGAATAAGTCGCAGAAAACCGCAGCAGCCAAGAAAACCGCACCGGTAAAGAAGGCGACAGCGGCCAGCAAGGCCAAACCCAAGGCCAAGGCACAGCCAAGGCGCGCGCCGATTGCCTCCAAGTCCAAGCCTGCCAGCGAAATCGTGAAGATGCCTTTGCCTTCGGCCAAGGTGGATCTGAGCCTGCCGCCGGAAATGGTCAAGCAATTGCAGCCGATCGGTTCGGTCAACCAGCCCAAGCACACCCCGTTGCTGCCGCCGATGTTCGGCGAGAAACCCAAGGACGACAGTCCGTTCCAGCTCAACGGCCGCCTGCTGAGCAACGAAATGCAGTTGCAGCTGCGCAATGACGAGCGGCGTGATGTGGAAGGTGCGGCGCTGGATTTCGAGTTCAAGCAGTAAACCCTCATCCTGACTGTGACCCGCGGCCCTGACGCTTTGTCGGAGACTGGTCAGTCACGCGAGCCTGAGAGCAAAAACCAGCGGGTGGCCAATTTCAAACGGCTGTTTTAGCGGTTACTCTAGTCCGCGTCATTTCATTACTTTGCCCGTCGCGAGGAGCTTGTCGTCATGAACTGCCGTGAAGGCTGTGGCGCCTGTTGCATTGCCCCTTCCATCAGTACCCCGATTCCCGGAATGCCCAATGGCAAACCGGCCGGAGAACGTTGCATCCATCTTTCTGTCGAACTGCTGTGCGGTTTGTTCGGCCAACCCGAACGGCCTGCCGTCTGTGGTGCGTTCCAGGCCGATGTCGAAGTCTGCGGCGGCAGTCGGGAAGAGGCTATCCGCTTGTTGGGCTGGTGGGAGCAAATGACGGCGGCGTGAAGTGTTTTCAATGAACGGAACTTCAACAATAAGGAATAAGACAATGGGTTCGCTGCATCGAATTGCTGTGCTCTGTGGGTTGACCGTTCTGCTCTCGGCAACCGCCCACGCCGAAGATTGGCAAACGGCCAAGGATGAGGACGGCATCAAGATCTCCTTGAGTGAAGTGGCCGGTTCCAAATACAAGGCCTACCGGGGCGTGACCACCATGAAAACCAGCGTGGCCAAGCTGCGCGCGCTGCAGGACGACGTGACGGGCGCCTGCACCTGGATCCACGAATGCAAGTCGCAGAAGCTGCTCAAGCACGAAGGTGAGCAGAGCTGGACCTACACCCAGTTCAATACCCCGTGGCCGGTCACCCCGCGTGATTCGGTGCTGCACGTCACCACCAGCGAAGCGGCCGACGGCAGCCTGACCCGCAAGCTCGAAGGTGTACCGACCTATGTTCCCGACGAGAAAGGTTTCGTGCGTGTCGCCCAGGTCGAGGGCTTCTGGAAATTCGTGCCCAAGGGCGCGGACCAGGTCGAAGTGACCTACCAGGTGCACACCGAGCCGGGTGGCAGCGTGCCGTCCTGGCTGGCCAACAAGTTTGTCGTAGATGCGCCGTTCAACACCCTCAAGGCATTGAAGGCGCGTGCCGAGAAGCCGTAAGCGCCAATCGTCGTCAAAAGGCTGCCCCAGGGCAGCCTTTTTTAATGGCGCCGCCGGGCCCCTGGTTTGAACGATTACTGGCTCTTCAGGGTCGACATCTTGTGAGTCCATCCATGGGCTTCATCAAGGAGGCACTGATGCAAAAGTGGCAAGTCACTTTCGTTGACGATCATGGTGTCCAGTCAGTGGAGCAATTCGACTGTGAGCAGCAGCCCAGCATGGAGGAGGCGGCACAATTGATTCGCGCAAAGCTTCTGCCGGTTCCGGCCGAGCTTGACCTCAACGATCTGGAGGGGCGTACCGACGACCCTACGGTCAAGAGCCTGAAAGATCAGAACAGCATTCAAATCCTCAGCATTACGCCGATTTAATCTTTAATGCGCAAAGCCCTACCGAGCTTGAACCCAGACCTTGGCAGCGCCTGCGTCTTGGCGCTACTCTGCATTCGAGATCAGCGAATGAATCGCTAAGGTCTGGTCTTGTCAGCTACATGCTTGTTTCCTGGCGGCGATCTTCTCGCCGCAAGCCTGCACCGTGCGGTGACAGGCAAGGGAGTACGGAAAGTCTATCCATCGGTTTGAGGAGGACGTTTCATGAGCACAGCCTATCAAGAAGACATCAGCAGCAGCGTGCTGCGCCGCATGAAAGAAGGCGGTTTCGACTTTTCACGATTCCATCCCATCGAGTTCTACGCCATTTTCCCGGACGAGGAGCGGGCACGCAGGGCGGCAGGGCAGTTCCGCGGTGAATCCTTGAATGCCCAGGTCAGCGTGCGCGATGACGGCGCCTGGTACCTGGAGCTGAGCAAGGTGATGTACGCCACCTACGGCGGCATCGGCGATTTCGAACAGGACTTTGAAGCGGTGGTCGCGCCTCTGGGCGGGATCATTGAAGGTTGGGGCGTGAAGCAGGAGGTTCGAGGGCTACTCGTTTAGTGCATATGAATAGCGTCAAGACTCAGCATCGGCTGACCTTCGGGTCGGCCGATTTCGTTTCTGCCATCGGGATCTGCAGGAGCGCAGCTTATGCGCGATACGCGAAATTTTGGCAAAACCGCGTCGGCCTCCATCGCGGGCAAGCCTCTCTCCTACAGAGGCGGGCAAAAAAAGGCCACCCGCTGAGGGTGGCCAAAAGGGAAGACCGGTAGGAGAGGAAACCGGTCGGGGACATTCCGGGTCCGGCTGCCATTGGCGCCATGAAGGGTAGGGCGTCGACCGCGCACCGTGGTGGTGCTGAAGTCATCTGCGCTGTTGCAGCGAATTCTGCGCAGTTTTGCCCAAGCGGTGAAATCAAGTCTGGCTATGCCATCGATAGCCATTGCATTAGGTTGCAATAGAGCGGCCGCCGAGGAGTTCACTCGACTGTAGGAGCGAGGCTTGCCCGCGATAGCGCCCAGGAGAACACCGCAAGACCAGCCTTATTGCGCCGCCTGCTTACGCCCCGCCATATGCTTCAGATACCCCACCAGCAACTCCAGCTCGGCATCCGGCAATACGCTGCTTGCGAAGGCCGGCATCTTCGCCTGCGGCCAGCGGCGCAAGCTCTGAGGGTCACGGATATAGCGCTTGAGGAAGTCCGCGCCGAAATACTCGGTGGGGCTGTAGGGGATATTCAGGTCCGGGCCGAACTGCGAGTCGCCGGCGCCGTTGAGGCGATGGCAGGCCAGACAGTTCTTCTGGAACAGGGCGAAGCCCTGGTTTACCGGATCGCCGGCCGCCAGCTTGGGGTCCGGGCGCAGGGCTGGGAAACGTTCGGCCACTGGCGCCAGGCGCTTGATGCTCGCCACTTCGAACGGCCATTGCTCGGGGCTGATATGACCGGCCTGGGGGTTGGTCCATACCAGGTAGAAAGGCCCGGCGCTGTGCTTGCCTTCAGCCAGGGGCGGCCAGGGCTTGGCCGGGTCTTCGATGGCCAGCCAGGCCTGGGCGCCGTCCTGGTTGAGCAGGGGCGCGGCGGGCAATTCAGCGGCAAAACCGTCCAGGGCGACGGCCTGCAGATGGTCATCGGCCTTGATGCCGGTGAGCAGGGCCGAGATCGGCACCGCGCGGTAACTCATGTCGCGTTTGTATGACACGTCATCCTTGACGGTGACGGTCCGGGCCAGAGGGTGCTTGAGCAGTTCATCGGTCTGCCAGGTGCGGCTGCCGGCCCCCAGTTCCAGGGTCAGCTGCGCGGCATGCACAGGCGTGGCGAGCAGCAGGGCGCTGCACAGGAGGATAAGAGATTTCAATTGATCGCTGTTCCGTCGCTGGGGTGGAGAGCACCGCGTAGGGCCTGTCTCCAGTTTTCTGATAAGCGCGACGACGCCCTGATTCAGCGTGGCCGCGGCGTCAGAAAGAGTGGCACACAAGCGCCGGCCCCGGTAGCGAACCGGAGCACAAAGATGCAATTGCGTGACGGGATGGCCACGCCTCTAGCCGATCACTTTGGTGAGGTTCGGCAAGATCAGAAGCAAGGTGGTTGCGAACAGAATGAGCCCCGCTTGACGGACTTTCGAATGCTTGAACATGGCTGAATGCCTTTTGTTGTTATTCCTCAACATCAAATGCATGCCTGCCGCTTCACTATGGCCAGGCGATGTGTCCCTTTTCTTACGCGTGCACCGGCAAGACCCGGCTGCAACGATTCACTGCCTACAGTTCCTACCTTAGGGTCCTTGTAACCCTTGGCTTAGATCCATTTCATATCAGCTAATAGGCGAATGCTTTTAAAAACGCATGAGGCCTATTGCCATCTTCTTGCCCGCCCTTTGTCTAGACAGTTCCGTTATGCAGCAGGCGGAATCCATTAGCTCACTACCGTTCGTCTGAGCGTGACCGTCAAGGTCAGTGAGCGCATCGGTCATTGAATCCGGGGCCCTCGGGGCCAAGAGTGGGAGCCCTGTCATCATTCATCTGCACAGCGGTTCGAGGACGTCATGACCCAGGCTTTGATATTCGATGCATTACGCACCCCCCGTGGAAAAGGCAAGGCCGACGGCGCCCTGCACAGCGTCAAGCCGGTGAACCTGCTGGCCGGGCTGCTCGATGCCCTGCAGCGGCGTAGCGAACTCGACACCAGCCAGGTCGACGACATTGTGCTTGGCTGCGTGACGCCGATTGGCGACCAGGGGGCCGACATCGCCAAGACCGCGGCGCTGGTCGCCGACTGGGACGTCAGTGTGGCCGGGGTGCAGATCAACCGTTTTTGCGCCTCGGGCCTCGAGGCAGTGAACCTGGGGGCGATGAAAGTGCGCTCCGGCTTCGAGGACCTGGTGGTGGTCGGCGGTGTCGAGTCGATGTCGCGAGTGCCCATGGGCAGCGACGGCGGCGCCTGGGTACTCGACCCGCAAACCAACATGCACAGCCATTTCACCCCGCAAGGCATCGGCGCGGACCTGATTGCCACCCTGGAAGGCTTCAGCCGCGAGGATGTCGACAGCTTTGCCCTGCAATCCCAGCAAAAGGCCGCGCGGGCCAGGGCGGCGGGGGCTTTCAGCAAGTCCCTGGTACCGGTGCAGGACCAGAACGGCATCGTCCTGCTGGACCACGATGAATTCATTCGCGCCGATTCCACCCTCGAGGGCCTGGGCAAGCTCAAGCCCAGCTTCGAGATGATCGGCCAGATGGGTTTCGACGCTACCGCCTTGCGGGTCTACAGCCATGTCGAGCGCATCCACCACGTGCATACCCCGGGCAACAGCTCAGGGATAGTCGATGGTGCGGCGCTGATGCTGATCGGCTCCGAAGCCAAGGGCCAGGCGCTAGGTCTCAAGCCGCGGGCGCGGATCGTCGCCACGGCGGTCACCAGCACCGATCCGACCATCATGCTCACCGGGCCGGCGCCGGCCACGCGCAAGGCGCTGGCCAAGGCCGGGCTGCGGGTCGAGGACATCGACCTGTTCGAAGTCAACGAGGCCTTCGCCTCGGTGGTGCTGAAGTTCATCAAGGACATGGCCATCGACCCTGGCAAGGTCAACGTCAATGGCGGCTCCATCGCCATGGGCCACCCGCTGGGCGCCACCGGCTGTGCGATCCTCGGCACCCTGCTCGACGAGCTGGAAGCGCGGCGCCAGCGTTACGGCCTGGCGACCCTCTGCGTCGGCGGCGGCATGGGTATCGCCACCATCATCGAACGCCTCTGAGCCCTGACTTCAAGGAAACACTTTCATGACCGAAGCCATCCGTTACGACAAGGGCCAGGACCAGATCGTCGTTCTGACCATCGACATGCCGGGCCAGAGCGCCAACACCATGAACGCGGTGTACCGCGAGGCCATGGCCGCCTGCGTGGCCCGCCTGCAAGCCGAGCAGGAATCGATTGCCGGGGTGATCGTCACTTCGGCGAAAAAGACCTTCTTCGCCGGCGGCGACCTCAATGAGTTGATCAAGGTCGGCAAGGCCGAAGCCCAGGCCTTCTATGACATGGTGCTGACCCTCAAGGGCCAGCTGCGGGCCCTGGAGACCCTGGGCAAGCCCGTGGTAGCGGCGATCAACGGCGCGGCCCTGGGCGGCGGCTGGGAGATCTGCCTGGCCTGCCATCACCGGGTGGCGCTGGACGACCCGTCGCTGCAGGTCGGCCTGCCGGAAGTGACCCTCGGCCTGCTGCCGGGCGGTGGCGGGGTGGTGCGCATGGTGCGTTTGCTGGGGCTGGAAAAAGCCCTGCCGTATCTGCTGGAAGGCAAGAAGGTGCGGCCGCAGCAGGCGCTGCAAGCCGGCCTGATCGACCAAGTGGCCAGCGACCGCGATGACCTGCTGGCCAAGGCCAGGGCGTGGATTGTCGCCAATCCGGCGGTCAAGCAGCGCTGGGACGCGACCGGCTACCAGATCCCCGGGGGCACGCCGTCGCACCCGAAAGTCGCACAGATGCTGGCTATCGCGCCATCGATCCTGCGCAGTAAGACCCAGGGCTGCCTGCCGGCACCGGAGAAGATTCTCTGTGCAGCAGTGGAGGGCGCTCAGGTCGATTTCGATACCGCGCAGTTGATCGAAACCCGCTATTTCACCGAGCTGACCACCGGCCAGGTGGCGAAAAACATGATCGGCACCTTCTGGTTCCAGCTCAACGAGATCAATGCCGGTGGCTCCCGTCCCCAAGGCTTTGCGCCCTATGTGACCAGGAAGGTCGGGGTACTCGGTGCCGGGATGATGGGCGCCGGGATCGCTTATGTCAGCGCTGTGGCCGGTATCGAGGTGGTGCTCAAGGACATCAGCCTGGCGGCGGCCGAGAAGGGCAAGGCCCATTCGGCGGCGCTGCTGGAGAAAAAGGTCGCCCGTGGCCAGTTGAGCGCCGAGCAGCGTGACGCCACGCTGGCGCGGATCCGCACCGCCGAGCAGGACGCAGACCTGGCCGGTTGCGACCTGATCATCGAGGCGGTGTTCGAGGATCGCGAGCTCAAGGCCAGGGTCTCGGCGGCGGCGCAGCAAGTGGTAGGGGCGCAGGCGGTGATCGCGTCCAACACCTCGACCTTGCCCATCAGCGGCCTGGCCAAGGCGGTGCCGGATCAAGGCAAGTTCATCGGTCTGCATTTCTTCAGCCCAGTGGAAAAAATGCCCCTGGTGGAAATCATCAAGGGCGAGCAGACCAGCGATGAAACCCTGGCGCGGGGTTTCGACTTCGTCCAGCAGATCAAGAAGACCCCGATCGTGGTCAACGACAGCCGCGGCTTTTTCACTTCGCGGGTGTTCGGCACCTTCACCAACGAAGGCATCGCCATGCTCGGCGAGGGTGTGGCCGCGCCGATGATCGAAACCGAGGCGCGCAAGGCGGGGATGCCGATCGGCCCGCTGGCGATCTGCGACGAGGTTTCCCTGAGCCTGCTGAGCCATATCCGCCAACAGACCGCCAAGGATCTGCAGGCCGAAGGCAAGCCGCTGGTGGAGCATCCGGCCTTTGCCGTGATCGACTTGCTGCTCGATGAATACAAGCGCCCAGGCAAGGCGGCGGGCGGCGGTTTCTACGACTATCCGGCCGGGGGGCAGAAACACCTGTGGCCGCAGTTGAAGACCCGCTTCGAGAAAGCCGACGGGCAGATTTCGCCGCAGGACGTGCGCGATCGCCTGTTGTTCGTGCAGGCCATCGAAACCGTGCGTTGTGTGGAGGAGGGTGTGTTGCGCTCGACGGCCGATGCCAACATCGGTTCGATCTTCGGTATTGGCTTCGCGGCCTGGACCGGCGGGGCCTTGCAGTTCATCAACCAGTACGGCCTGAAGGACTTTATTGCCCGTGCCCAGTACCTGGCCGAGCAATATGGCGAGCGTTTCACGCCGCCGGCGCTGCTGCTGGAGAAAGCCGCCAAGGGCCAGTTGTTCTGAGACTGAAGGGAACACAGTGATGCATCGCGGGGCTTGCCTTGGTCGGGCGTTTCAAGGCAGGCTCTGGGGTGTTCATTATTCCCATCATCGTGTCAGGTATTTTTTATGTCGCTACGCATCTGCATTCTGGAAACCGACATCCTGCGTCCAGAACTGGTCGATCAATATCAGGGTTACGGGCAGATGTTTCAGCGCCTGTTTTCACAGCAGCCGATCGCTGCCGAATTTACCGTCTACAACGTGATGCAGGGCCACTACCCGAGCGACGACCTGAGCTTCGACGCTTATCTGGTCACGGGAAGCAAGGCCGACTCCTTCGGTACCGACCCCTGGATTCAGACCCTCAAGACCTACCTGCTGGAGCGTTATAAGCGCGGCGATAAACTGCTGGGTATCTGCTTTGGCCATCAGTTGCTGGCGTTGCTGCTGGGCGGCAAGAGCGAACGCGCGACCCAGGGCTGGGGCGTGGGTACCCACAACTACAAACTGGCAGCCAAGGCGCCGTGGATGAGCCCGGTGGTGGAAGAGTTGACGCTGCTGATCAGCCACCAGGACCAGGTGACCGCCTTGCCGGAAAACGCCACGGTCATTGCTTCGAGCGATTTCTGCCCATTCGCCGCCTATCACATCAATGACCAGGTACTGTGCTTCCAGGGCCACCCGGAGTTCATCCACGATTATTCGCGGGCCTTGCTGGACCTGCGCCAGCAGCACCTGGGCGAACAGGTCTATCAAAAGGGCATCGCCAGCCTGGAGCGGGACCATCACGGCAGCACCGTTGCCGAGTGGATGATGCGTTTTGTGGCGCACAAGCCGCAGGCCGGGTCGGTCTGAATCCATAGCAACATCGCGAGCTGACTCGCTTCTACAAGGGCTTCAAAGCCCTTGTGAGCGAGCTGCTTCGTTGCGGGTCTGGGGCGCGCTTTCAATCTTGAGGGTTGAGGCCCTGCAAACCAGCTAAAACTTCCGAAGTACTGCGCATGATCTCTCTTAGGGCCTCCACCAGGGCGGAGGCGGTCGGGGATAATCCGACGCCGGAAAGTCGAGAGACGCCGATTTGCTCCAATACCAGTGGTTCGAAAGCGGGCAGACGAACAATCTCGGTGCGGTATGCCGGATCAAACGCCACCGACTGCGGCAAAATGCCAAGAAGATCCGTCTGCCTGAGTAACCAAAGAATATTAAACATGGACACCGTTTCGATGGTGGCATGTGGTGGATCGATATTTTCCCGGTAAAAAATATTATCGAATTGCTTGCGCAAGGTTGTTTCCGTATGTGGGAGCAGCCACGCCTCGCGAGCGAGTTGTTCAAGCTTGACGTTGGGCTGCTGAGCGAGTGGGTGATCCCGCCTCGCAACAATAATGGCGTTCTCGCTGAATAGAGCCTCCTGAGCCACAACCGCGCTTGTACTAACGTCGGACAGCCTTCCAATCAGGAAATCAAGTTCGCCTGATATGAGCCGAGGGATGAGCTCAGCACTCACCCCATCAACAATTTTGATCCGGATGTCAGGGCGGGATGACCTGAGCCGCGCGATCGCCGCGGGTACGAGGTAACTCGATCCTGTGAGCACACAACCTATAGCGACCCGCCCGGCATACCCTCTGCCCAGAGCGTCAATTGCATGCGAAACATGGTCGATCTGGGCGAGGACCATCCGGCTACGATCGACAAAGGCTTGTCCAAGTTCTGTAGGCGTCACGCCTCGGCGGCCCCGGATGAAGAGCGGGGCACCAATCGCTTCCTCCAGATCCTGCAGCAGCTTGGTGGCCGTGGGTTGCGAAAGGTGAAGTGCGCGCGCCGCATGCAAGATGCTGCCGTACTCAACCAGTGCAATCGCTAAGCGGAAATGCCTTACCGTCGCCCATCGTTCAAGCCTGTCGAGTTTCATTTGGTATTCCGATTTCTGATATCACACTAAATATAATGTGAATTTACGGATAGCAAAACCCTCCATAGAATCAGTTCGGACATGATTGTTCTGCCTTGGTTGACACTTTGATGCGATGTTGTACGCGTGATTTATGCCTTGATCACAAGTACTTCTCGGCACTTTGCTCAATTAGGGAATATTTATGGCTTTTAACCATGAGAGGAATTTCCAAGTGAGCGCTAGAAACCTGGAAGTCGTAAAAAATTATTTTCAATATTGCGTAGATGGCAAAGATGCAGAACGAGTACTTGAGTACTTCGATGCCGATGTCATTGTACGTAGGCCCGACTGCGATGCCCCCATTCGTGGCGTTAGCAACTTCAAGCGTGCCTTGCGTGAAAATGTGCTGGAGCGATATGAGTCAATCACCACCACATTTAGCAAAGAGGTTATCGCTGATGATGTGGTCGTTGTTCATCTGACACATCATGCGCGAGGGTCGAACACATGGCACGGTTTCGATGTGCAAGGTAAGGATGTAACCTGGACGGCATTGACTTACTTTCGCTTCAATGATTCAGGCAAGATCGTTGAAGAGATTGTAGAGCGCAATGAATTGTTCATGGCCAGGCAACTTGGAATTATTGAATACACTTGAAAAGTGTAGCTGCCGTACATTTGCAAAATGAAGGCATGGCATTTGGTCGTCCCGCAAAAAAGATAAAGCGATATGCCCAGTTCATGTTTTCCTGATGCTGGACATGAGCTGGGCTGGGCTCATTGCGCCCAGCACCAGCTTATCGTTCTACAGTGATTGCTTACTTGATTCACAGCCACCCCGAGCGCTTGAA
The DNA here is from genome assembly GCF_017349775.1 of Pseudomonas sp. GW460-12-10-14-TSB1. Lineage (NCBI taxonomy): Bacteria > Pseudomonadati > Pseudomonadota > Gammaproteobacteria > Pseudomonadales > Pseudomonadaceae > Pseudomonas > Pseudomonas sp. GW460-12-10-14-TSB1. The sequence continues at coordinate 12,312 of NZ_JACNAC010000015.1, read as the reverse complement.
GCTCGCCCACAGCCCCGTACAACCCAGCACCAGAAACGCCAGCACGCCGAAGTAGCCGTAGTGCATCTTCAGTTCGGGCATGTTGTCGAAGTTCATTCCGTAGATCCCCGCTACCGCCGTCGGGAACGCCAGGATCGCCGCCCAGGCGGCAAACTTGCGTTGCACCACGCTTTGTCGCGAGGCCTCCAGCAGCACGCCGATCTCGATGGTCTGGCTGGCGATGTCGCGCAAGGTCGCCAGGTCTTCCATCTGCCGGGTGACGTGGATCTGCACGTCGCGAAAGTACGGGCGCATGTTCTTGTCGATAAAGGGGAAGCTGAGTTTCTGCAGCTCTTCGCTGATCTCCACCATCGGCGCTACGTGGCGCCGCAGGCGCAACACATCGCGGCGCAGGCTGTGGAGGTGCTGGATATCCCGCTCGTTGAGGGAGCTGCACAGCACACTGTGCTCCAGCGCATCGATCTCGGCATGGATCGCCTCGCTGACCGGCTGGTAGTTTTCGGTGACGAAATCCAGCAGCGCGTAGAGCACGAAGTCTTCGCCGTGCTCCAGCAGCAAGGGTCGTGCCTCGCAGCGCTGGCGGACGAACGCATAGGATTTGGAGTGACCGTTGCGGGCAGTGATGATGTAGCCCTTGCCGGCAAAGATGTGGGTCTCGATGAACTCCAGCTTGCCGTTTTCGCGCACCGGCGAGTAGGTGACGATAAACAGCGCGTCGCCGAAGGTTTCGAGTTTCGGCCGGCTGTGTTTTTCCAGGGCGTCCTCGATGGCCAGTTCGTGCAGGTTGAACTGGCGTTGCAGATTGGCCAGTTCCTGGGCGTTGGGTTCTTCGAGGCCGATCCAGACGAAGTGCCCGGGTTTGGCGGCCCAGGCCGCACCTTCGTCAAGGGTGATGTCCGTGACTCTTTTACCCGCGCTGTAGACTGCGGCGGCAACAACTCTACCCATGGTTCCTGTTCGCTTCTTCTTATCGAAATGAGGAGTGAGACTCCGTGCAGCTTAGCCTCATGACTGATCAGAGTCAGCCTGCTGGGCGGAGTTCGCCGGCAATAAAAAAGCCCGCACGCGGCGGGCTGTTTTCAGACGGCCTGTAGCTGGCGGTCCATTGACTCGATGCACTCGCGCATCTGTTCGCGACACTGCTCGATCAGCCTCGGCATGTCGTCCAGGCTCAGCCCGGCGGTGGGAATCGCCGGCAGCGAGCGGATCAGGATCTTGCCGCTGTGCCAGCGGTTGAGACGCATGTGGCGGATGTAGCTGCTGGCGCACACCGGGACGATCGGCACGCCGGCGGCGATGGCCATCTGGAAGGCGCCTTTCTTGAACGGCAGCAGGTCTTCGCCGAGGTTGCGGGTGCCTTCCGGGAACACCCAGATCGAGGTGTCCTTGTGTTGCAGGGTGTGGGTGGTGGTCAGCATCGAGCGACGCGCCTTGTGCGCGTTGCCGCGGTCGATCAGCACATTGCCCGCCAGCCAGAACAGCTGGCCGAACAGTGGCACCCATTTCAGGCTTTTTTTGCCGATGCATACGGTGCGGTGGGGCACCACGTTGCCGAACACGAACAGGTCGTAGTTGGACTGGTGGTTGGCGATGATCACGCAGCTCGCGGGCTTGTCCATCAGCGGCCCGACTTCGGCCTTGACCCGCAGGCGCAGGATGCACATGGCGGGCAAGGCATACAGGCGTGCGCACAGGCGGCTGTTATCCGGGTTGAACGGGCGGCACAGCCCCAGCACCACGCCGAGAATCCCCGCTGCAACAAAATGCAGGCCCATCAATAACATACGAAACAGATACAGCATCTACAGGCCCACCGGGGACAAAAGGTGGCGCAGTGTACGGATGTGCACTGTTTTCGGCAATTACCTGTATAGAAGGGGAAGATGGCCGATGTTTAAGCGCATGTTTCCGACTCTTTGCTCAGTGGCGGGCTAGAGCATCGCGCCGGTCTTTCTCGCGCTGCGGGCATAAAAAAGCCCGGCGCAGGGGCCGGGCTGGTGGGCAGCGGGATCAGGCTTAGCCCAGGTGTTCCTGATCGAGGATGATCGCGTTGTCCAGGGCTTCCAGCAGCGCCTTGCGCACTTTCAGCTTGGTGTTCTTGTGGGCGGTCATGTTGATCTTCTTCAGCTGGTGCGCGGCGGCCAGGGCAGCGCCTTGCAGTTCCTCGGCGCTCACCACCTTGTCGAGGAAGCCGGCATCCACCGCGCCTTGCGGGTCGAACATCTCGCCATTGATCACCGAGCGGTGCAGCGCGGATTTGCGCAGACGGTCACGGGCCAGCTCGATGCCGGCGTGGTGCATGGTCATGCCGATCTGCACTTCGTTCAGGCCGATGCTGAACGGGCCTTCGACGCCGATGCGGTAGTCCGCGGACAGCAGCAGGAACGCGCCCTTGGCCACGGCGTGGCCAGGGCAGGCGACGATGACGGGGAAGGGGTGCGACAGCAGGCGGCGGGCCAGGGTCGAACCCGAGGTCACCAGGCTCACGGCTTCTTTAGGGCCGGCAGTCATCACCTTCAGATCGTAGCCGCCCGACAGAATGCCGGGCTGCCCGGTGATGATCACTACGGCGCGATCGGTGACTGCCTGATCCAGCGCGGCATTGAAGGCGGCAATCACGTCCGGGGAAATGGCATTGACCTTGCCATTGCTCAAGGTCAGGGTCGCGATACCGTCTTCGAGGTGGTAAGAAATCAACTCACTCATGACGCAATTCCTTGTATTGAAGTGGGGGCAGACGTTACCCACGGTCACAGGTCAGGTAAAGCGCTGTGACTGACTGGTGAGTCAGCCCTTTCTGGCCTGACAAGCGTAGCCGGCCACTTGGGGCGCGTATCGGCCCTTCTATATAGCTGCCAGCCAGGCCAGAGATTGGCCGGTTTGCCATGGCGCAGATGTCAGCGCAGCGCAGGAATCCGAAGAAATGTCTTAAGCGCATGAAAATTCTGAAAAAAACCTTTGCCATAAGAAAAGCTTTCGACTACATTAGCGCGCCTCGACAGACTGAATCGGTTTGACGAGACACGGTTGGGTGTCCGAGTGGCTTAAGGAGCACGCCTGGAAAGTGTGTATACAGGAAACTGTATCGAGGGTTCGAATCCCTCCTCAACCGCCATATTCGATCTACGCAAAACCCCTGATTTCCTCGAGAAGTCAGGGGTTTTGTGCTTTCTGGGGGCTGCTTGTCGCAGCCGTTGGCGAGCGGCTTCTTTGCTGAACGCCGTTTCCCCGCAACGGTCAAAATCATTACGAGTTCGCAACAGCCAAGGCTGCTCCAGCGAGGTATCGATCACGCTGGATACCTGAGTTGTCTTTGGCTTTGTTACCCCTGCGAAGCCTGGCGGTCCGGTCACCTTGAGGGTGAGGTTTTCCGCCGATATCAGGCGGGCATCAGCGTGCGGTTTTCTGTGCCCCGTACTGGCTACGAGGAGACGCGCAATGGTCATTCACTTCAAGGTCGCCGGGCATCTGGCCTGCGGCCACAAGGGTTCCAATCTTATGTCCAGCACCGAGCCGGCGCGGGTCAAATGCCGCAGTTGCCGCAATACCGAGGTGTTCAAGGAAGCCCGTAAGAATCAGCGCAATACAGCACGTCGAGCGGCGCGTAAAGCGAAGGCTGCGCACACGGCAAGGGATTGGCGTGCAGCCTGGACCCAACGGCTGACGGCCATGGCCGGCTTGCAGCGTCTGCCTCGGGGCTTTGGCGGGCAACCTTACGTTTAGCGTTTGTTGCGGGCGCCCCACGTTTTCAGGTCTAGAATGGTCATGCGCATCGAGTGGGGCGATGCTGGCGGTCTGCAGGCGCGGGCGATGTTGCCGGCGCCGGCAGGCTTTGCAGCTACTCAATCGAGGGCACGATCATGTCCACGCACGAACAGGTCACCGAGCATAAATCCTTCTCCGAGCCGGATGAGACCCGCGAGTTTTCCAATGGCAAGGCAGAGATCCTGAAGATCGGTCATTGCGAAGTGGGGCGCTTCACTTTCAAGCCGGGCTGGCGCTGGTCGAACGATATCCGGCCGCTGGCGCAGACGCCGAGTTGCCAGGCGCCGCACTTTCAGTATCACGTGGCCGGCAGACTGGCGATCCTGATGGATGACGGCACCGAAATCATCGCCGGACCGGGCGATATCACCTCCCTGCCTAAAGGTCATGACGCCTGGGTGGTGGGGGATGAAACCGTGGTGGTGGTCGACTGGTTCGGGGCCAGCAACTACGCTCGTAAGGTCTAGGCGAAACGCAGCCGGAAAAGGAGCTGATGCAGGCCATCAGCTCCTTTTTCAGCGACGATCTACACCCTTGGACGAAGAATTTCCGCTTGGTCCATTCGTCGGTCTTTTCTCTTGTGAACTGCAGGTCCTTAAATGACCGTCTAGTCTGAAACGCCGTGACGGCCGATATTTTCTAGGCAATCAGGTGTTTGCCGATATCGTCCGGTTGTTGGAGGGAGCAGGGAGATGAGCGATCCTTTTATCGAGGACAACGGGGATGAGTTCCCAATCAACAACCTGGTGCGCTGCGGTCAGGCAGCGTTTGACAGTGAGCCTCCGGTGAAGGCGTCGGTGGCAGGCAAGACCAGATCCAGTGCATTACCCAAGGTGACTCAGACAAAGTTTTTCCCAAAAGTGGCGCCCACGACGAGGCGCTGACTTGCAGCATGAAACCCCGCCTCGCAGCGGGGTTTTTTCGATCTGAAAGTCTCGAAATTGATTGTTTCAGAACTATCCAGAAGGCTTTGAGATAGGTCCCATATTCCTGGTTTTCCCACGACGCTAAGGTCCGCTCCCTCACATTTCGTGTGGGGGCCGACATCCCGTCGGATACTGTTTTTGATCAGGTATAAGGAAATAGAACCAGTGAAGAAGGCTTTCAAATTCATTGCCCTGTCGACCCTAATTGCTGCCAGCGGTTGCACTAGCTACAACATCAGCCAGCCCGCCGCCCCGATCGACAGCCAGGTCAAGGCTGACCTCAAGGCAGACGTTGCGGTAGGCGAAGCCATCTCGGGGCAATCCTCGGTGAACATTCTGTTCGGCGTGCTCAAGTTCGGTGGTGACAACCAGTTCGCCGATGGCGTGACCTACGGTGGCGACACCGGTGGTGGCCTGGGCATGTTGGACCCGGTCAGTGCGGTGAAGTCGGCCGCAGCCTACAAGGCCGTCAAGGCTTCCGGTGCCGACCTGATCGTTGCGCCACGTTATGAAGTCAGCGAAGAAAACTACTTCGTCTTCAAGAAGGTATCGGTCACTGTCAAAGGCAACAAAGGCAGCATCCGTAGCATTCAGTAAGCCTGTCGCTGGAACTCCTGAACAAGGCAATTTGCTTGACACCTCGCGCGGAACCCCATGCCATTGGCAGCCTGCATTCCCCGGGGCGTTCTTCAGTGGCGCCGGTTCTTCGTGCATGAGTCTGCTTCAGCTGGAAGAGGGGATGGAAACATGCCCTCATCCCGTTTATTTGTGAGAGGCGTTGTTTTCACAATTTCTTCACAAGTGAGTGCGTAGGCTCGACTCATCCGTTAAAGCAAATCCTATTAGCCCGTCTCCCCAGCGGGCTTTTTTTTGCCTGGGTGAAAACTCTTTGCGCAAAAACGGTCCAACACTTTGACTAAAAGGATTACAGCGTTGTGCTGTCGCCGCTCAGCTTTAGTCAGACACCGCTATAGAATGACTCTCCAGCATCTTTTTCGAGGTTTACATCATGCGTTTAACACTGCCTGCTCTGGTTTTGGGGCTTCTGGCTGCTCAAGGTGCGATGGCTGCCGGTGATGGCACTGCTGCGGTCGGCGGCGGTTTGGGTGGCGCGCTGGGCAACGTGGTTGGACAACAGATTGGCGGCAGCACCGGTGCTGCGGTGGGCGCGGGTATTGGCGGCGCTGCCGGCAGTGCGGTCGGTGCCCGTAAAGGCAGCCGGACCGAAGCGGCCATCGGTGGCGGCCTGGGTTCGGCCGGCGGTTCGGTGATTGGCAACAAGCTGGGCGGCAAAACGGGCTCGACCATCGGCGCAGGCCTGGGTGGCGCGGCCGGTGGTGCTTTGGGCAGCAGCATGGGTGACGATGACCATCACTCCGGCGGCGGAAAGCACAAGAATAAACACAAGCACAAGCACGACTGATTCAGCTGCAGTGCACAAAAAAGCCCGGCCTTGTGCCGGGCTTTTTTATGGGAACGAATATCGCTCCAGCCCCTCGAATTCAATGATGGACACACTGTATCGACGAGGTTTGCCATGGCTTCGGAAACTGCTGGCAAGAAAGAAGAAGACTCCTCGGGCGTGCCCCTGGTCAACGATCCGGGCAATGAAGACCCGGGTTCGCTGATGGATGACGCCTTGGTCCCACTGAGCGATGACGATGAGGCAGGCGAGTCGGAGGAAAAGGGCCCGTGAAGTCTGCTTCCAGCACGCCGGCATGACCGGTGTGAGGTGCATATGAAGCATGATCCGAAACATCTCGACCGGGATGACACTCCTGAATATCCGCTGCCTTCCCCCACGGATGCGCTGAGTCCCGAGCAGATCCTCCCGGACGCCAACGCCGAGCAGGAGCTGTCTCGATCCGCGCCGCAGCGCAAGGTGGCCAGGGGCAAGCGTCGCTCCGCCCCGGGAGGCCCCTCATGAGCCGGGCAAAACTGCTGAGCCTGGTGCTGGTGGCCCTGGTCTCGATTTTCTTCTTCTCCAGCCTGGCAGAAGCCGCTGACGGACGGGCTTCAACCAATACTTCCGGTCGCTCTTTCGAGAGCGGTTCCAGCAACAATCTCATGCTGCGACCAGGGGCCCTGGGCGGGAATGGTGTAGGCGTCACGGACAGCCGTTCACGGGCCGACAATCCGCGCGGCTCTTCCAGTCAGGGCGGAGGCATGGGGTCTACCGGTGTCAATGGTTCCATCATGGGCGGCGGCGGTGCCGGTGGCGGAACCGGCAGCGCGGGTGGTGGCACCGGCGGTCCCGGAGGCGGCAGCGGACGCGCGGGGCGCTAGCCTGCTTTGTTCATTCACGATGTCGACGCTCGAGCCCGGCCTGTCCGGGCTTTTGTCTGTCCGCATGCTGGCCCGAGGTTGCTCCCCGTCATCCGCCGCGGCTATGCTGCTGAACCCTTTAATCGGGCAAAAAACTGGCCGTACCTGAGCCGCTCCCCGGGATGTTTTTTGTTAACGGATCAGATGCGATGAATGCACAGTTGAATGATGTGGGCCCGATCAAGGCCGTGATTTTCGATATGGACGGTTTGCTGCTGGACACCGAAGGCATCTACACCGAGGTGACCCAGCTCATCGCCGATCGTTACGGCCGCACCTTCGATTGGACGATCAAGCAGAACATCATCGGCCGTGGCGCCGCGGACCTGGCCCGCTACGTGGTCGAGGCCCTGGACCTGCCGATCACCCCGGAAGAGTTCCTGGTGATTCGCGAGCCGCTGATGCGCGAGCGTTTTCCGCGCGCGCTGGCGATGCCGGGGGCGCAGGAGCTGGTGCAACACCTCAAGGCCAATAATGTGCCGATCGCCGTGGGCACCAGTTCTTCACGTCAGTCTTTCGCCCAGAAAACCACCTTGCACGGCGACTGGTTCGCGCTGTTCGACACCATAGTCACCGCCGACGACCCGGAAGTGGGAGCGGCCAAGCCGGCGCCGGACATCTTCCTTACCGCCGCGCGGCGCCTGGGCGTCGCCCCCGAGGATTGCCTGGTGTTCGAGGATTCGCCCTTTGGTGTCACGGCGGCGAAGGCGGCGGGGATGACCGCGATCGCCATTCCCGACCCGGCGATGGCGGACGCCAGGTACGCCCATGCCGATGCCATTCTGCGTTCGTTGAAGGGGTTCCAGCCGGCGGCCTGTGGCTTGCCGCTGCTGCAATGGAGTTGAACCTGTAGCCGCTGCCGCAGGCTGCGATAAGCCCGCCAGGGCTTCAGCGGTCTCAAGTGCACCGCTTCCTGTGGCGTCGTTCGCAGCCTGCGGCAGCGGCTACAAAAAACGCCGGGCCACCTGATGAAGGTGCCCGGCGTTTTTCATGGGTGCAGGAATCAGGCGCTGAAGCCACCATCGATGCTCAGGCTGGCGCCGGTGATGTAACCCGCTTCCGGGCCGGCCAGGTACGCCACGAAGCTGGCGATTTCTTCCGCGTGGCCGTAGCGCCCGATGGCCATCAGCGGGATCAGGCTTTCGGCGAAATCGCCGTGGGCCGGGTTCATGTCGGTGTCGACCGGGCCGGGCTGCACATTGTTGATGGTGATGCCCCGTGGACCGAGGTCGCGGGACAGGCCTTTGGTCAGGCCGACCAGGGCCGACTTGCTCATGGCATAGGGGCCGCCGCCGGCAAAGGGCATGCGCTCGGCGTTGGTGCTGCCGATGTTGATGATGCGCGAGCCTTCGCCCATGTGCCGGGCGGCTTCCTGGGTGGCGACGAACACGCTGCGGATGTTGACGGCCAGGGTCCGGTCGAAGTCTTCCAGCTTGAAGTCTTCCAAGGGGCCGACGGCCAGGATGGCGGCATTGTTGACCAGGATGTCCAGGCGGCCAAAGGTTTCCACCGTGCTGTCGACCGCCTGGCGGATGGCCGCGGCATCGGCGCTGTCGGCCAGGATCGCCAGGGCCTTGCCGCCGGCCTGGGTGATGCGGTCTTGCAAGGCCAGGGCCTTGGCGGAGGAGCTGACGTAGGTGAAGGCCACGGCGGCGCCTTCGGCTGCCAGGCGCTGCACTATGGCTGCACCGATGCCGCGGGAACCGCCTTGAACCAGGGCTACTTTGCCGCTGAGGGATTGAGTGGTCATGTCGTTCTCCAAAAAAGTCCAAGGCGGGCTGCCTTGTGGTTGGAGTCGAGTATCGACCTCGGATTAGGTACTGTGTAGATAGGAATCGCTATAGTCTGTGTAAACCAGAAGTTTATAGTGAGACGCCATGGAAACCTTCAGCAGCATCGAATGCTTCGTGCGCAGCGCCGAAGTCGGCAGCTTTGCCGAGGCCGCGCGGCGCTTGAGCCTGACCCCCGCCGCGGTGGGTAAAAGCGTGGCCAAGCTCGAGGCCCGGCTCGGGGTCAGGCTGTTTCAGCGCAGCACCCGCAGCCTGACCCTGACCGAAGCCGGCAAGCTGTTTCTCGGCGAGGTCAGTGCCAGCCTGCACACCATCCAGAACGCCATGGCCAACCTGGCCAGCGCCGAAGGGCGCCCGGCCGGCACCCTGAAAGTCAGCATGGGCACGGTGTTCGGGCGGCTGTACATAGTGCCCATGCTCGGCGAGTTCCTGCGGCGTTTTCCGGAGATCAGTCCGGACTGGCATTTTGATAATCGCCAGGTGGACCTGATCGGCCAGGGTTTTGACGCGGCGATCGGCGGCGGCTTCGAACTGCCCCAAGGGGTGGTGGCGCGACGGCTGACCCCGGCTCACCGCATCCTGGTGGCCTCGCCTGAGTATCTGGCGCGCTGCGCAGCGATCGAGCAGCCCGAGGACTTGCAGCATTGCGAAGGCATCCTGATTCGTTCGCCGCAGACCGGGCGGATACGTTCCTGGGCCCTGACCAGCCGCACCCGGCAGCAAAGCCCGCTGAACCTGAAGGCGCGGATGACCATGAGCGATTCGGAAGCGGCCTGCGCCAGCGCCGCCCAGGGCCTGGGGGTGGCGCTGGTGAGCATGCCGTTCGCCGTCGGTTATCTGAATGCCGGTACCCTGCAGCGGGTATTGCCGGACTGGTACGTCGACGACGGCAACATCTCGATCTACTACGCCGAGCACAAACTCTTGCCGGGCAAGACCCGAGCCTTCGTCGACTTCGTGATCGAGCAGTTCGCCGTGCTGGGCCTGGAGCAACGCTTCAGCGCGGTCTGAAGGTGCGCGCAAACCCGCGTCCCTGCAGGAGCGGGCTTGCTCGCGACTGGCAATGGCTCAGCGCCCGAAACGCCCTGGCCAGCCGATGATGGTTTTCGGCCGCGGCGTGGCGTAGGTGCGTACTTTGGAGGTGGACAGCCCCAGGCGCACCAGGGATTCGGCGATGGTCACCGCCGCGGTCACGCCGTCCACCACCGGCACGCCGGTGCGCTGGCGGATCTGCTCGTCCAGGCCGGCCATGCCGCCGCAGCCCAGGCAGATCACCTCGGCCTTGTCTTCGCTGACCGCCAGTTCGGCCTGGCGCACTATGGCTTCGACGGCGCGCGCCGGGTCTTCTTCAAGTTCCAGCACCGCCAGCCCGCTGGCGCGTACCGAGGCGCAACGGTCGTACAGGCCGGAGAGTTTCAGGCGATCCTCGATCAGCGGTACGGTGCGATCCAGGGTGGTCACCACCGAGTAGGCGTGGCCGAGGAACATCGCGGTGCTGGCGCCGGCGTCGGTGATGTCCACCACCGGCACATTGAGCAGCTCCTGCAGGCCTTCGCGGCCGTGCTCGCCATAACCGGCCTGGATCACCGCGTCGTAGGGTTGGTCGTAGGACAGCACGCGGTCCATGACGGCGATGGCGGCCAGGTAGCTTTCGAAGTTGCCTTCGATGGAGTCGGCGCCGAAGTGTGGGGTCAGGCCGATGATTTCAGTGCCGGGGGCGGCCACGGCCTGGGCCTGGCGGGCGATCGCCTGGGTGATGGAGTCGGTGGTGTTGACGTTGACCACGAGAATTCGCATGGGCTGTCCTTATCGGTGAGGCATTCGGGGCCCGCCGCACGCGGGCTGTTCAAGGTTAGTGGCAGACGTTGTCGACTGCGATGGATTCGCCGCTGACATCCGCATAGTGCGGCTGGCGTTTGGCGATGATCAGGTATAGCAGGCCGGCAATGCCGGCGCCGATCAGCCAGGAGAAGGGCGAGACGCTGGCAAACCCCGGCACCAGGGCCAGGACGATGGCGATCAGCGCCGACGGAATGAATGCCGCCACCGCCCGCAGGTTGACCCCATGGCTGTAGAAATACGCGCCTTGCGGGTTCTCGCTGTACAGCTCGGGCACGTTGATTCGGCCTTTGCGCAGCAGCCAGTAGTCGACCATGATCACCCCGTACAGCGGCCCCAGCAGGGCGCCGAGCCCGGACAGGAAGTAGACGATCACCAGCGGGCTGTTGTAGAGGTTCCACGGCAGGATCAGCACCGCGAGGGTCGCGCTGATCAGCCCGGCGCGGCGGAAGGTCAGGTATTTCGGCGCCAGGTTGCTGAGCACGAAGGCCGGGGCGACGAAGTTGGCCATGATGTTCACCGCCACGGTGACGATCAGGAACGCCAGGCAGCCGAGCACCAGAAAGAATGTATTGGGGATCGAGGCGATGATTTCGGTCGGGCTTTCGATGATCTTGCCGTTGATCTGGAACTGCGCGCCGCAGAGCAATACGGTGATGGCCGCGAACACCAGGATGTTCACCGGCAGCCCCCAGAAATTGCCAATCTTGATGGTCCGGCGGCAGGGCGAGGAGCGGGCGAAGTCGCAGAAGTTGAGCACCAGCGTGCCGTAGATCGCCAGCCACAGCGCACCGCCGGCGAAGATCTGGCGCCACATCTCGCCACCGCTCAGTGGCTCGTGGATCGACCAGGCGATGCGGGCGTTGGCCTGGGTGAACATCCAGGCGGCGAGGGCGGCAACGGTCACCAGGATCACCGGGCCGGCGAAGGCTTCGTAGCGCCGGACCATTTCCATGCCGTAGGCGAGGATCGCCAGCTGGACCAGCCAGATCGCCACGAAACACGCCCAGCCCAGGCTCGACAGGCCGAGGATCGAGTTGTGGTCGTAGTCGGCGAAGCCGGGGTGGATGGCCGTGAGCAACACGCGAAACACCACCGAAGCGAGGTAGGTCTGGATGCCGAACCAGGCGATGGCGATCACCGCGCGGATCAGCGCCGGAATCTGCGCGCCATGGATGCCGAAGCTGATACGGCTGATCACCGGAAAGGGCACGCCGGTCTTCTGGCCCATGTAGCCGGACAGGTTCATGAAGAAGTACACCAGCGCTGCGCCGATCCCCAGGGACAGGAGGATCTGCCAGCCGCCCAGGCCCAGGGCGTACAGGCCGATGGCGAAGGAGTAATTGGCGATGTTGTGCACGTCATTGGTCCACAGGGCAAAGATGCTGTAGCCACCCCAGCGCCGGCCTTCGGCCTTGGTTGGCGCCAGGTCGCGGTTGTGCAGGCGCGGGCTGAGGTCGACCGTGGGAGCGGTGCCGTGGGCGATGCTGGGATCGAGGTTGGCGTGGACGTGGGAGGAGGGCAAATCCAGTGCGATGTCATTGGCAAGGCTTGTGCGCATTCCGGCTGGCTCCTGATCGCGGGCCAGCGCTGACTGTGCTTGAGCGCAAGGCTCGGCAGTCTTCGGCGCGGGTCCGGGAATCACTGGGTTCTGGGCATCAGCAGGC